>NZ_JADBTB010000140.1:0-11836 GCF_020246405.1 Microcystis sp. M083S1 | reverse complement strand
TCATAATAAATATTGGCAGAGGATTAAAGATTAATTATTGTGACTAACTCTTTTGGTTAGAAAAAGATAAACTTGAGAATCTTAAGTCAAATTTATTGACTCAAAATCAGCTGTACTTAATTTAAATGAAACAGCCCTACCTTGATAAGGGGGGTGCCGGTAGGCGGGGGGATCTGATAGTTTTTGAGTAGAAAAGGGATTTCTCGGAGAAACCCCTTTTCTGTGCGTTACTCAGACAATAACCTCGCGCACTGGGAAGCGGAACCCTGAAACCATTTTTTAGCAAGGCTTCCACTGATATTCAGCCAACCCTAATTAACTTAACAATATAATCCCTGAATCCACTGCCATTCTTGGGCTAATCCTTCGGCTAAAGAGACTTGGGGATTATAACCTAGAATAGTACGCGCTTTGGTGACATCGGCGGCGGTGTGACGGGCATCTCCCCGGGCCAATCCTTGATGCGATCGCTTAATAGGTTTACCGATGACTTTTTCCATGGTATCCAAGACATCCAGTAAAACCACGCGACTGCCACCACCAATATTAAACACCTCACCCACCGCTTCCGGCACGACGGCAGCGGCTAAATTAGCGGCTACAGCATCGCTAATGAAGGTAAAATCGCGGGTTTGTTTGCCATCCCCGTAGATGCCGATTGGTTTACCCGCGATCGCTGCTTGAAAAAACTTATGGAAAGCCATATCGGGACGTTGCCGCGGTCCATAAACGGTGAAATAACGCAAGGCAGTGACGGGAACGTTAAAATTCTGGTGATATAGCCAACAGAGTCTTTCTGCCGCTAATTTGGTGATGCCGTAGGGTGAAACTGGTTGGGGACAGAGGGTTTCCGGAGTCGGCATCGTTTCCGCATTGCCATACACCGAGGAAGTGGAAGCAAAAACCATCCGTTGTAAAGAAGGGGTTTCCTTAGCGGCCTCAAGAATAATTTGAGTAGCATTTATATTCCTTTCGGTATATTGACGAAATCCATCACCCCAGCTTGCTCTGACTCCTGCTTGGGCTGCCTGATGGAATAATACTTCTACTCCTTGCAACAGTTGTCTCCAGTCGAGGGCTTGTATATCCGCTTCAATTAACTTAAATTCGGGATATTTTGCTAGAATATGGGCATTTTGGCGCTTTAAACTGGGGTCGTAATAATCATTAAATTGATCGATACCGATCACCTGATCTCCTTGTTCTAAAAGCTTTTCTGCCAAGTTAGAACCGATAAAACCCGCGACACCAGTAACAATATGAGTAGCCATTTAATCCTAGTCGTTGATATTTTGTATCGATTGTAATCATTTTTGCGCTTTTTGCCGCAATCAATTTCCGTCGTCCGCTGTCAGCTTTTAGGGGTCAAAATCGATAGATTTATTATATCTCCTGCAAAAATCAAATAGATTAGGAGACAGGAGACGGTCTAGAGGAGGACAGGGTAAGCGCATCTTAACAATCCTTGACAAAATGAACTTTAGGTGAGTTGCTTACCCAGAGGACGATTCAGACATATTTGAGGAAAATTGCCCATCTCAATTGTTAAGCAAAAATCGACCAAATGGGTCGATTTCGTGACTATTCTGATTGACTGGTATCACTTGAAATACCCGCACAGCAAACGGAGCACAAAATTGGCCAATTGTCAATAGCGTTTAAGATGCTCTCACCCTGGTTGCTGCTTAAATTAACCTGCTCCAACAAGTTATTAATTATCGGTTAATTTCCCTGACTCATATAGTCTTAAATTTGCCAAAAGCGCGAGGATGTCCAGCTTTTTGGGAACAAAGAAAATAGCGCGCGGGTTCGTAATGATTTTCAGCACTAAAAGGGGAACAGAAATTATCTCCGAGTAAATCTTCTCGCACAAAGAAAGCATTCACTCCCGAAAAACTACAAGCTACCAATTTATAACCCTTTTGATGACCAAGTTTTTCTAGAGCTTTCAAACTTGATCCCATATGACTATTATATTTCCATTGGTGACTGGGATTATACTGCATCACCCAACTGGATTCGGGGGGATAAATAGCATTATATTCAAGAATTACCACCCGGGGACGATAATTAGTAAT
This sequence comes from Microcystis sp. M083S1, assembly GCF_020246405.1. Lineage (NCBI taxonomy): Bacteria > Bacillati > Cyanobacteriota > Cyanophyceae > Chroococcales > Microcystaceae > Microcystis > Microcystis sp. M083S1. Next base: position 9,758 of record NZ_JADBTB010000140.1, on the reverse strand, counting down.
TGCTTGCCAGACCCAATAATCATTACCATCAATATCAATGGATAATAAATCTAATTCTGTCGGTACATTGCCCTCTCGAAACAAGTCTTCAATATTTTCGGCAGTGATAAAAGTATTTTTTAAAGTTAATCGTTGCTTAGCAATTAAATCTTCAAAAGATTGGCGAATACTTTTACAAAATCGCTCACTGCCTTCAATCCAATAACCTTGCCATCCTTTCACTAACAAATAGGTACTATTATTTTCTAAACCGTTGCCAACTCCAAATTCCACAAAGAATTTATTTGTGGTTCCAATGCGATTAAAAATTTCGCTAGTAATGCCATCTTCTCCCGCTTGAGAAAAAACCTTAAATTCGTAGCGGTTTAGTTTTTTAGGGCTATCATATTTTGGGTTTTTATACAAGTTTTCCAGCAGATAATTATCAATTTGTAACTCTGTTAGTATATCTTGATATTTTGAGGAGGCACTATTCAGAGACTTAAGGTTTTTGAGAATCTCTGGGATTGCTTGCCAAACTGCCGCCATATTTTTGAGAAAGGTTTTCATGGATTTTAACTACAATTAACGAGTATTTTTTGATTCAATCGGTTGTTTAGATAACACTTGTGAATAACGGAGTCGGAGAAGAATTTTTTTTGCCCAATGTTGAAACACTTTCAATTGATGGCGTTTGCTGGGTAAACGCAGAATATAGACAAAGCGACGCATTATATCAGCTAATCTACCAGTAATATTAATGCCAAAACTGGAGACAAGGGCTGATTGTTTACCTAATGTTAACATATCACCTAAATGCAGATAATAATAGGATTTGAGCGATTTTTTTCTAATCACTGCCGAGATATTTTTAGCTACTACACTGGCTGCTTGATAGGCTGCTTGTGCTGTGGCAGGAATTACCTGTTTACTCGGATAAATTTCGGCTATATCCCCAAGGGAAAACACTTCGGGATAGTCGATTAATTGTAAACTGGAACGGGTTAATAATTTGCCTTGTGCTGTTTTCTGACAATCTAAATTATTGATCCAATCCTGTGCCTCAGTTCCTGCTGTCCACAATAATAAATCAATGGGGATAACTTCATTTATATTATCTTTAAATACGGTTATGGAATTAGCTGCAACTTCCTTTAATCCCGTGTTTAAATAGAGACTAACATTCTTGGCTAAAAGGGAACGATAGGAAGCAACACGCACCGATTTAGGGAAGTTTTGCAGTATTTCCTCGTTCCTTTCCACTAGATGAACTTTGCCTTTTTTTCCTAAACGATCAGCCACCTTACAGGCTAATTCTACTCCATTGGGACCGCCGCCAATAATGGCTAAATTAATTGAGGATTTTCCTTGAGTTTCTAAGTCATGAATTGCCGTTTGTAATCTTTCCACATCCTCTAAACTCCGAAAAGTTAGCCCATAATCAGCTAACCCGGTTATAGCCGGCCAACGATTCCGCACTCCCACCGCTAAAATCAGGTAATCGTAATCTATAACTTCCTCATTTTCTAAATATACTTGATGATTGTTTAAGTCAATATTACTAGCTTTTTGAGTTTTTAAATTAACCTGAGTTCCTGTTAATAATTGACGGTAGGAAGGGGCAATTTCCCAGCGTTGCAATTCTCCTGTAATTAGTTCATAGAGAAGGGGAGTAAAGAGAAAATGGTTTTTTGGTTCGACTAAAGTTATTTGCCATTGACCCGATTTTACTGCTGTTAATCGACTCAGATCGAGTGCCGTATATAACCCTCCAAAACCACCCCCCAGAATGCAAATCTTAGTTATAGGTTTATTCATGGATTTTTATTCTCAGTTGTGTTTAGGATGGGTTTCAGTTCCGAAACTAATTGTTCTGAACGAATAATTCTCGCCGGGGGCAAAAGATGATAGTGAGTGTCAGCAAAAATAGTAGAATCGGTCTTAATATTCAAGTCTTTTGGGTCATAAATTGTTGGCACAACCCGACTTAATTCTTCGGCGGATTTGCGAATATTAGCAACGGTTTTACCATCATTTTTTGCATAAACCCAGGGCAAAGAAACCACTAAAGTCGCCCCTTTTGCTTCTAAATCTTTCTTGAGTTTTTCAATCAATTTAATTGAGTGAGGAGAAGCAGCAGTATCAAAGGTCATTTGCCACCATTTCCCTGTTCTTTCCTTAACTATAGTCGGATCACCTGTATTAGTAATCGGATCGGAAAGATAACCCGTCATTCTGCCTTTGTTGAATAAATCAACCATCGATTTAGTGACTGGACGCATCCCCGGAATACCTAATAACCAAGTATCCTCGATCATGGTTTTTAAAGGTATCCCACCTAACCCCGGTTTGCCAATAGCGACGCTAAAAGGTGCGGATCCCCAAAGTCCTTCGCCGCGATTAAAACCGTCCTCATCCATGAGCATGAGATATTCGGGAATCAACAGAATTACGTCCCCTTGGCGCGCTTTTTCGAGAATCATAGCGGCAATGACATTTAACCCGATATCCCCCTGTAAACCGAAGTTAACCACCGGCATTCCCAATTCTTTGGCCATTAATTCCGAATTTATGCTATAATGCGCCCCCGATCCCGCCGTGACGATTAAACGCCGGGGTCCTTCGGTACTAGCAGCGATCGCTGATTTTTCCTCGTACATCATCCGCAACCAGCTTAATTCGCCACCGTAGATGACATTATAAACAAAGCCGAGGGACCAAGCGACTCCCAGAGAGGCTAACCAGGGGAAAGGGTTAAAGGATTTAGTATTCATCAGAATTCAAAGTAAATAAAGTTACCGGTATTAGTAGAAGCTAGGAGAATCGTTAAACCTAGCAATATTTTAGACAGCCAAGGCGATAACAACAGTTCATATTCAAACTTTTTCTGGGCAATAGCCAAATGTTCGAGGATTAAAACAATGATACCAAGAACTAAAGCGACGCTTAAAACTGCTCCTTGATTGAGACTATAGGAACTAAAAATCTCAGCGATATTAGCTAAGGAATAATTGAAAGGATTGGCAATAACTAGCATTTTACCGATTAATCTTCTGGTGTTAACCTCCATGAAAAAGAGACAACCAAAAATGACCGCCAATTGCGTTAAAGCCCAGGAGAGAATTTGCGGCTGAGAAACGTATTTTCCGACAAAAGCATAGAAAGGTCGGCCTAAATAACGCAGTAATAATAATAATGCCCCGTGGTAAGCCCCCCAAAAGATGAAATTCCAGGCCGCACCGTGCCAGAAACCTGAAAGCGTAAAGGTGATAAATAGATAAAAAGGAGCCCAGTTTTTATTGGAACCCATCAGGGGTAAAAACACATAATCCCGAAACCAGGTGCTAAGGGTGATATGCCAACGTCGCCAAAATTCGTTAATACTTTGGGATGTATAGGGTGCTAAAAAGTTTAATTCTAATCTAACCCCGACAAAATAGGCTAAACCAACAGCAATAAAGCTATAACCGCCGAAGTCAAAATAGATTCTCAGGGTGAATAAAAAAGCCTCAAACCAGATATACCAAGCATTGTCGATCATCTTATCTAATTCGATGTAGGGCGCAATGTTATCGGCGAGGACAAATTTCATAAATAAACCGAGGGAAAGCCAACGCAAACCCTTCTCGAAGTTTTCTCCCGTAAATTTGAGGCGAAATCCCTCCATTTGTGGTAATAAATCCCGGCGACGCTCGATCGGACCTGCGACAATTTGGGGGAAAAAGGAGATAAAATTGACATAATCGAGGACGGCTAGGGGTTTCTTTTTCTTTTCGCGTAGGGAGTCCACCACGAAAGCCACCATCTGGAAGGTATAGAAGGACACCCCCGGCGGTATTTGGCTAGGCACGGGAATCGGAGAAAGTTCCTTCCAGTTAGGGGGGAGGGAAACGAATAATCCGATGATTTCCTGCACAAAAAAGCCGAAATACTTGAAGTAGGCGAGGACGAGAATATCGATGACGATAACGATAGTGGCTAGGAGATTCGCTTTCCAGCCGCTCATTTTCAGCACTAGCCAGACCATAATGTAGTTAAAGGCTAGGGAGACTATGAAAACGAGGAAACTGGTGCGACTTGCGTAATAAAATAGGATTAGGGACAGCGCTGCTAATCCGACCCCATCAAAAACACCTCGCCAGAGATTGAAGGACTTCGCCAAGTAGCGTGCCGTTAAGAAAGGAACGCTAAAAAGGATTAATATCCACCAAAATATAAAATCAGAGTAATTCAAGGCTTATTAACTCCTGATGGTCTGTGTTACCTTGTTTGAGATGGGTTTCCTGACTTCTGATGCTCAGAGACGAGGGATTTTCTTGACAAGCCTATCAAACTTTGTCAGACTTGTCCATAAAATTACCTTCATCCATCCTAAAAAATCGAGGCTAGACAAGTAATGCTTTATCAAAAACTGTTAGATGCCCATAAACGCTATCGGCAATTTAAGACTTATCCCCATATTGCCGATCAATATTGGTCTAGTCAATTGGCAGAGCATAATATTAGTCCTAATTATGTGGAATATGATGCTAAATCTGGTCAACTTTTTTATAAACCTTTAGGGGTCAGTTTAAGCAAAAATAAGCAGGATTTTCTTTTGGGTAGTAAAGTTTTTAACAAAGCTAACGCCTTAAAATCTCTAGCCAATTGTAAATTTTATATCGATGAGCAACAGGAATTAATTATCGAGATCGATGGAGTTAAGTTAATTATCGAGACGGGACAGGATTTAGATATCGCCCATGAAATTTTCCTTTTAGGTGTATATAATTTCCTCTATGATAAGCCCTGTGTAGCGATTGATATTGGTATGAATACGGGTTTTGCTAGTCTCTTTTTTGCCAATCGAGCTAATGTAAAAGCTGTCTATAGTTACGAACCTTTTAAGGCTACCTACGACCAAGCTTTAAGAAATTTTGCCCTCAATCCTAATCTAGGGGAGAAGATTAAAGCTTTTGATTATGGAGTCGGCGCTCGGGACGAAATTATTCAAGTAGAATACGATTACAATGTTAAAGGTAGTGTTGGTATTTCTGGTATTGACAACCAATTAAAACCTTTTGCCTCGAAACAAACAGCTACAGCTGATTTAATTCTTAAACCTTTCACCGATGTGTTTAAGGGTATTACCTCTGACTATCCCGATATCGATATAGTTGCCAAGATTGATTGTGAAGGTTCCGAATACGAAATCCTCGATTCTTTAGCGGCAACTGGTCAATTGGGACAGATGAAAATTATCATGATGGAATGGCATAACAAGGGTCCCGATGCTTTAGTCAAACATCTGCAAGACTTCGGTTTTATCATTTTCTCCCGGATGCCTCGCAGTAAAAATGTTGGCACTTTGTACGCAATTAAACCCTAAAGTAGAGAAGTGAGGTGATGGGGTGATAGGGAAATGGGGAAATTTCAACTAATACCCAAAAACCCCAACACCTTCTAACTGATAACTGATAACTGATAACTGCCTTACTGTGCTTGACAATAGGTGTTAAAAGCTTCGCCAGTTTCTTTTTCTAATTGTCCGGCTTTTCTTACCTTTTCCTGTGCTAATTTTGCTCCGTTTTTATTGCGAGTTTCGATAACTTGAATTATTTCACGAGTGGCAGTGGCATAATCTTCGTAAACTTGAGCGAAAGCGATTTTATATTTCTCTAGTTCTGGATCTTTCACTGCTAATTTTTTCATATTTTCCGCACCCTGTTCGATTTTATCGGCGGCTAATAGCCAACTTTTTTGGTCAATTTCTCTCCCTTGACCGTTGGTTAAAGATTTGGTTTCTTGGGCCACTTCGTTGGCAATGCGATAGATTTTTTGACATTGAAACTGTTTACTATCAGCACAACTTGCTAAAAAAGTCAAGCCTATAAATATTAAGATTATTTTGTTATTCATAGCATTGTATTTGAGATGATTCTAGAGAAGCTTATAGCAGTAAACTATCAGCCTCTAGCAGTTTTTTTACTGTTAAGCGTGTCTTTTTTGATGCCAATTCCAGGCGTGTTCAACTATTACCTTGAGATCGGCATATTGGGGATGCCAACCGAGAACCTGTTTAGCTTTATCACTACTGCCGATTAAAATCGGGGCATCACCTGCCCTTCTGGGACTTTCGATGACGGGAATATCTAAACCAGTTACCACTCGGGCTGTTTCAATCACTTCACGCACAGAAAAACCGTTACCATTGCCCAAATTAAACACATTACTTTCGCCCCCATTTAAGAGATATTCTAAGCCTAAAACGTGAGCTTGGGCTAAATCATTGACATGGATATAATCGCGAACAGCAGTGCCATCGGGAGTATCATAATCCGTGCCGAAAATTGACAGGGAATCCCGTTTTTTCAGGGCAGTTAATAAAGCCAGGGGAATTAAATGGGTTTCCGGTTGGTGATCTTCCCCTAATAAACCACTGGGATCGGCTCCTGAAGCATTAAAATAACGGAAAGCCACCGATTTTAAACCGTAGGCCGAATCAAAATCCCGAAGAATTTGTTCCACCATTTCCTTACTGGCAGCGTAGGGACTGAGGGGATGATGGGGATGATTTTCCGTCATCGGAATTTCTTTCGGCATTCCATAAATAGCACAGGTGGAAGAAAAAACAAATTTCTTCACATCGGCGGCGATCATCGCTTGCAAAAGAGTCAGACTACCACTAACATTATTTTGATAGTAAATAGCCGGTTCTTGGACTGATTCCCCCACGGCAATAAAAGCGGCAAAGTGCATCACGGCGGCAATATCACGACTGGCAAATAAATTATCCAGCAGCGCTCGATCCCTAGTATCACCGACAATTAACTCAACTTTTAATATATCCTTAATGATTTCGGCGTGACCGTAGGATAAGTTATCGAGTACGATGACGGAATAACCGGCATTTTTGAGCGCTAGAACTGCATGGGAACCAATATAACCCGCACCGCCAGTAACGAGAATGGTAGGTTTAACTTGAGACACGCGATCATACCTATTTGAAATTGACTTGTCTATAACTTTATACCCTAATTTTGCTTTTATTTGACCATCATGTTAAGTCCTCTCGATCTATCTCTTTCCCTTGACAAGGAAACTTATCAATCACAAATTAAAGATTTAATGCAACAACTGCGATCGCTACAGAAGTCCTGTTGGGAGTGTAAATTACCCGTGGTGGTGGTTTTGGAAGGTTGGGCGGCGGCAGGGAAGGGAACTTTAGTAAAAAAAATGGTTAACTATATGGATCCGCGCGGTTTTACCGTCCATCCAATTTTAACCCCTTCCCCCCAAGAGGAAAGTTACCCGTTTTTGTGGCGATTTTGGCAAAAACTGCCAGCAAAGGGCAGTATCGGCATTTTTTATCACAGTTGGTACACCCATCTACTAGAGGATCGACTCTTAAATAAATTGCCCTCCTCCCAGATTCCCCTAGTCATGCGCGATATCAACACCTTTGAGCGACAATTATTTGATGATGGGTTGGCGATCGCTAAATTCTGGATTCACCTCAGTCAAAAGGAATTAAAGTCACGCATCAAAGAATACGCCGAAAATGAACTAGAATCTTGGCGCGTGCGTCCGGAAGATTGGCAACAGGCCAAACGTTATGATGAGTATGCCAGTTTAGCTGAGGAAATGATTACCTACACTAGCACGGGGGCCGCCCCTTGGATATTGGTGGAGGGCAACTGTCAACGTTGGGCCCGGGTAAAAGTTCTCTCCCAATTAGTCGGCACGATCGCTCAAGCCTTGGATCAGCGCCAATTACCGATCGAACCTCCTGTCAATCTACCACCCCAAGCCCAATTACTGCCCACGGAACCCGATTATCTGGGGAGAGTGGACTTAAGTGCCAAATTGGAAAAAGAAGAATATAAAATCCGTTTGCGTCAGGCACAGGTAGAATTAAGAAAACTGCAATTAGAGATTTTTCAGGCAAATATTCCCGTTTTAGTCCTGTTTGAGGGGTGGGATGCCGCCGGCAAGGGAGGGGCGATCAAACGCTTAACCGATACCCTCGATCCTCGCAGTTATCAAGTGATTGCCTTTGCTGCCCCGACGGAGGAAGAACACCGCTATCATTATCTCTGGCGCTTCTGGCGGAAATTACCCGCAGCCAAAACTATCGGTATATTCGATCGCAGTTGGTATGGACGGATTTTAGTGGAGAGAGTGGAAGGATTCGCTAAAGATATGGATTGGCGACGGGCATATCAAGAAATTAACGAATTTGAGGCCCAATTAACCCATTCAGGCTGTGTTTTAGTCAAATTTTGGTTACATATTAGCCCCGAAGAACAGTTAAATCGCTTCAATGAGCGCCAAACTAACCCCTATCGTCAACATAAACTCACCGATGAAGATTGGCGCAATCGAGAAAAACAGCCCCTCTATCATGTGGCAGTTAATCACATGGTAGCCCGTACTAGCACCCCCGTCGCCCCCTGGACGATTGTGGCGGCCAATGATAAGTATTTCGCCCGCGTTAAAGTCATAGAAACAGTAATTGCCGCTATTGAAACCGGTTTGAAACAACGGGGATAGGGGAGATAGGGGTATGGGGATTTTTTCGATTCCCCTCCCTTAACCCTGATGTGCTGAGAAGCAGAGTCGAGAACTTCATTGAACGTTTTCAATATCCACCAGAGGAGAAACAATCATGAATCTCAATGAGTTGCCGGGGGCTGAGATCATCTTACCCGGACTGAGGGATCTTCACAATGGTGAGTCTAATACCATTGGGGCGTTGCTAGTTGCGATCGCAGCGACGCGCCTAACCGAAGTCGGTTTCGATATCCCTAAAAATCACCTAGCTGCAGAGCCAGAGCTAACCTTGTATGCCTATCTCCAAGAGGAACGGGATGATGCTTATTCTTACTATAATGCTTTGCTGAATCGCCTCAATAGCTTTTGCAATGCACTCGAACTCGCTTATAAAATATGATGACAATTTCCCCCAGTTTAATTTCTCCCGATCTCAGTTTGGCCGATATTCCCCTAGAGGAAACCCTCTCCTTAGGAGTGATGGCTTCTGGTAGTGGTTCCAATTTTGCGGTTTTGGCAGCAGCGATCGCCAAAAAACAGCTAAATGCCCGAATTCCTGTCCTCATCTACAATAATCCCGATGCCAAGGTAAAAGAAAAAGCCGCTCACTACAATATCCCTGCGGTTTTCCTCGATCATCGTCAATTTAAACCCAGAGAAGAACTCGATCGGGCCCTGGTCAAAACTTTCCAGGAATACGGGGTAAAATGGGTAATTATGGCTGGCTGGATGCGGATTGTCACCCCGGTGTTACTGGATGCTTTTCCCGATCGCGTGATCAATATCCATCCTAGTTTACTACCCAGTTTTAAGGGTGTGCGTGCCGTGGAACAAGCTTTAGCTGCGGGGGTAAAAGTGACCGGATGTACTGTGCATATCGCTCGCGCGGAGGTAGATAGCGGCCCAATTTTAATGCAAGCAGTGGTTCCCATTCTCCCGGATGATACCGAGGCCAGTCTCCACGAACGCATTCAAGTGCAAGAACATCGCATTTTCCCGGTAGCGATCGCTTTAGCGGCGAAATTGGGCCTGTAGAGATAGATTTCCCGACCTCCTTGGCGATAATGCCAGCAAAAAAAGGAAAATTCAAGGTAAATCGTTAAATATCCTGAAGGGGTGACAACCAGCTTGAAGTGTGGACAGGGGGTAGGGTGTAGGGGGTAGGGTGTGGGGAAAAATCCTGTAGCCAAACAGGAACTCTACCAAGGAGGAAACCCCGAACAAGCCAGTTTTTCGCTCTGGAAGCG
>NZ_JADBTB010000014.1:0-83160 GCF_020246405.1 Microcystis sp. M083S1 | reverse complement strand
GAGGGATCGGGGGTAAAATTCAGGTACTTTTTCCCTGAAAATTAGGTAACTGACTACCTCAAAATCGGTAAAACCCTACACCCCACACCCCACACCCCACACCCTGCCCCCACGAAAAACTTTTTCAGCAGCCCCTAAATAGGGTGCGTTCCCCATGATCAAACGATGGAGTAACAAGGATTGCATCAGGGAACGCACCCTACCAGCGACAGAGCGATCGCTCTTGAAGCAATTGTCAAAACGCCCACACCATCGGTCAAAGCAAGGAGGCATCGCCGCCGGGGTTGTCTCTTTGATCGCCGCTCTCTCAACGTCAAGTGCCGACTCGGCAGCGATTATACTCGATTTGATCTGTATTGAGCGTTCAAGTCCCATTAGTTTTATCTTCAGCAATCTTATGGAGAACAAAAACATTATCTTGCTTTAAAAGCAGCCATCTTGCAAAAGGATAGCGTTTGACTTCTTTATAACCTTCGAGCAATCCAGAAGAAATCATGTAGTCATTACGATTTACCGACCAGTAACTTTTACCCCGCTTCCTCGGATATTTTGGATCGTTTAAATACCAGCTATTAAATTCGTGTCCACCATTAATATATTCAGGAGTAACTCCCTGCTCCATCAAATCATTTAATGCCTGCCACCGAGTTCGATTCCAGGCTAAGTAGTCATGGGTTGCCGCCATAGTAAATCCGCCCCAAATAAAGGTCATTGTCAAGGCAAAAGCAGTTATTTTTTGGCCAATATCTTGCTCGTTAATATAATTATTTGAAATCACTAAAAGCACCATAAATAATGGTAAAAGAAACAAAAGGTAACGATCGAGGGGATAACTTACTCCAAAAAGAAAAATATATATCAATATTGCTGAAAGTATTAGTACTTTTAACCATTTTTCCGATTCTGAAAAAGTTTGAATGATTGCTAAACATAAGTAGTAAAGCAATAAAAGCGCTCCAAGGACACCCATAGCCGTGATTATCAACCAAAATATTTTTAAACCAAGGGAATAGGGTGGATAACTTACCTTCAAGGGATCAGGATATCGAAGTGTGAAAGGACCTAAGCCAAAATAAGCTAGGACATTTCCAATCAATGGCATAGTTTGGCCTCGCCAAATCAATCTACCCATCACGACAACAAAAAAGCTAGATATACTCAAGATCGTTATGGTTTTCTGTCGGCGAGATATTTCTTTTAATTTTTTTACGAAAAAGATCGCTATAATAGGGAAAATAAAACAACCTATGTATATCAGTGAAATCATGATAATGTGGTTGCGAAAATCTAATTGTCGTGTACTTAACACATTCTCTGGTATTAAGCGAGTGCGACCGGTAGAATAAAGCCAGTTTTGATAAAATCTATGCAGTAAAATCCCTGAAGAAAATATGACAAAACTAGCAAACAAAAACTTGATTTTAAATCTTTTTTTAAACGAGTATGCCAGGGCAAATGATAAAAGAATCACTATTGCGTACTGGCGAATCAAAATATTGACATAAACTAAGCAAAGACCCAGAATAACTTCACTTATTGATTCCCGCTTCAATCCCCTGATCAGAAAATAGAAAGATAGGATACTTAAAGCCAGAAAAGGAACGTCGGTCATAAAGCTGTTAGCTAATCCAAAGTATAGAGGATTAACCACTACCAGCAAAGCGCCCAACAAAGAGATTTTCTGATTGGCATTAACCTCTCTAAGCAGTCCATAAGTACCAATCGCACCGATTAATCCTAATGTTAAAGTTGAGAAGCGTAATGCAGTAAATGAAAATCCAAAAGGAAGGCAAAATAAGGCTCCCCAAAAGGCTTGAAAAAATAGGTTAGCATGAGCTGGACTGGGAAAGCTGAAATCACCTTTCTCCAGAATCGATTTTACGGCTAGTCCATAAACCCAGTCATCATTAAGAGGAAAATTACCCAAAGGATTGACGACAATTACCATCACAGTCCATATCGCAATAATTATTAAAATATTGACAATATCAGCTTTTTTTTGATGACTAAAATAGCTCCAACTTATTACATCTGTTTTGTTCATGGCTCTAATCTTACGAAAGGAAAATAGAAGCAAGCTTCATTTATCTATGATACGGCCAGGGTTGTCTCTTTCATCGCCGATCTCTCAACGTCAAGTGCCGACTCTGCAACGATTATACTCGATTTGATCTTTATTGAGCGTTTAAGTCCCAATAATTGCCCCTTAGTGGATATTTCTACAAATTTGAGCTGCAACCCAGCCAATGGAGGTTAAAGATTGCTTGATAGATGGGATTATGGACCCGCAGCTGGCCTTGATCTTTGATCACTAACCCCGATAAAAGTAACTCTTTTTCTGGGGGGCTATCCTCGGCAATCACCTCTTTTTCCCTTAAAATCCGTTCATAGAGTCTCAGGAGCAACTGGGAGCGATGACTGTTGAGGAGCCGGTCGCGAATAGTCCGCAGATGTTCCGGTTCATCCTGAGCCTCCCAATTGTCAATGATCTTCTTCTGTACCAAGTCCTCAATCCAGGAGGCCTCACCATTGGGGGGAATCGGCGAGGTAGCGGTGCGAATTAACTGACAGAGTTTTTGGGTCAGAAAGGGTTGGCCGTTTGTCCAGGCAAAGACTTCTTTTAAGACAGTTTGCGGGTTAGTAAATTTCTCGGCCAATCCGCGCAGTAAAGGCTGGGCTTCGTGTTCCTTAAAACCCTCCAATTGAATCGAATGACCGATATTAAAAGGAGTGATTTGGTGGTCGGTAATTAAATCGGAGGGGGTGACAACACCGAAGAAAGCGAAGGTCAAACGCCGATAGAGCGGGTTAAAACCGCGCTGGTTATAGCAGGAACGAATCAGGGCAAAAAAGTCATTAACCGCGAAATTTAAGCCCAAAACGCTATCAATTTCATCGATAAAAATCGCGATCGGTTTCGGGGGAGAACCTTCCACGATCCCCACTTCCAGCAATAACACTTCTTCGATAAATTCCCCCAAGCGCTGTACTGCCGAGACATCTTCCCGTTCTTGCCACCAAGCTTTGAGATTGACCCTTTTGAGCAGGCCAAAACGTCGTCCTAACTCGAAGGCTATCCCCTTGTACCATTGGTCGGGAGTGACATTTTCACTGCCGATGCGGGTTAAATCAATGGGAGCGCAACAGATGCCCTCGTGTTGGAGGTGATCGATCATGCGTACCATTAAACTAGACTTACCCATTTGACGGGGATTGAGGACATAGCAAAAATCGCCGCGTTTGAGGGCCTTATAGAGATAACGGTCGGCGGCGCGGACCACATAGGTGGGGGCATCCATGGGTAAACTGCCCCCCACTTGATAGTCAAAGGTGCTAGATTCTTCGCTACTTCTGAGCAGTTCATTTTCAAACAGTAATTCTGCTTGGGTGGCTTTGAGAATTTCTAGGGTTTGGCTGAGTTCTAGGGTGCGCTCCTGCACTTTCTCTTCTAGGGTGCGGCTATACTCGGCTAATTCTTCGGTAAAGCGAATCCGTTCCGCTTCTGCCTGTTTTCGTTCGGTAATATCGGTAAAAGCGGTGATCGCATAGATAATTGCTCCTTTTTCGTCAAAAACGGGCGTGGCATACACTTCTAGGGGAATAATCTTCTCTCCTTGGTGAATTTCTATATCATCCACCGTGTTTTTTTCCCCCCTTAAAGCTCGGACAATCGGATGGTATTCTGTGGGATACAATCGATCGGTTCCAGCTTGATATAACTGATAGGTTTCCCCCAACTGATTAGCCGTGGTGATATTAACTATCCCTTTTCCCAAAATCTCTTGGGCGGTTTGATTGGCATAATAGGGTTGACTGCCAGCATCGAGGACAAATACCCCCACTGGCATGGCTTCTAAAAATTGCGCTAGTTGTCTCTGTTTGGCTTTGATTTCGGCGTAGAGTTTGGCGTTAGTAATTGCGATCGCCGCTTGGCTGGAGAGCAGTTGCAGCACTTCCAATCTTTCTTGGGTAAAAGCCCCGACGGTGAGATTATTTTCTAGATAGACAATTCCCCGCAGTTGTCCTTGGTCGAGGAGAGGGGAACAGAGCAGCGATTTGGTTTGATGGGTTTTAATATAGGGATCGTTGCTAAAATTGCCCTGATGGGCGGCATCGTTATTAAGAACGGTTTGACCGCTCCGGGCTACATAGTTAATAATTGAGACGGGAAGATGTTCTTCGATGGCATTAGATTTAAAGACTGTCACCCTGTCTTCCTGCACTGAACCGGAGGCTTCAATCAATAGTTGTCCGCCACTTTCTAGGATAAGATAGCCCAGCTGCGCCCCAGCATTTTCGATGAGAATTTTCATTAGGGTGGCGAGTAATTGATCTAAAACTATCTCGCTAGAAATGGCTTGGGATGCCTTCATAATCGTGGCTAAATCTAACAGATATCCCGAATGACTAACTGAATTTTTTCTGGTGGTAGTTCTCGTGGTTTCGGTCAGGGAATTGACACCATAATTATTGACCATTAACTGAGAATAGCGGCTTTCTATATCTTTGACTTTAGCGGTTGCTCCCCAAAGAGAATAGAGATAAGCAGCTTCATTGATGTAAGTTTTGGCAATTTTTACTTTACCCCAATCGAGATAGAATTTCGCCGCTAGTTCGTTAGCCAGTGCCTCTTCATTAATGTATTCATTTTCCTTGGCTTTAGCGATGGCTAGATCGTAGTTTTCTATGGCTTCTAGATAGGATTGCTGCACCCGATCCTTTTCCGCTTGCACTAAATAAAATTTATGGAGATAGTTAGGGGGTGCTTGATTAGCCCATTCCCACAGCTTTTTCTGATTATTCGTCACCCGTTCTAATACTTGCTGTTGTTGGTCATTGTCCAGATGATTATAAATAGCTAAATGGGCGAGGGAATCATAGAAGTTATGCAGAGAAATCAAGAAAGTGGCGGTAGCTCCCCCTAGATAATTTTGGGCTTGATTAGCATTTTCGATGGCTTGTTCGTACTGTCCAAATAGATAACAAAGGTATAATTTATTAAGAAATAAAGCACAGAGACCATAGAGATCATTAGCCTCTAGATGGTAGGATAACATAAGAGTTTCTTGATAGTATTTTCCTTCTAAAAGACCTGGATTTTCCGAGCGTCCCAGCAGATTTAAAACTGTTTGTCCGTAGATTTTTAGATAGTTGCGGGGGTTTTCTTGTTTGAGCTTAACAAAAGCCAGATCATAGTTAGCTATTTCTCTAGCTAATTCGGTTAATTCCTGTCCGATAAAGGCGGAATGAAAACAGTAAAGATAGGCGCAGGTTGTTCCGTAGTAGAGATCGCCCATTTCTAAACCAGTTTGATAGGAAGATTTTAACAAGGACAGGGAATTTTTAATCGGTTCTTTCCAGATACTAATAGTGGTGGAAAAGACGGCAATTATTTTCGGCATCAGGGCTTTGGTATGAAATTTATCAGCAATGTTTAAAGCCAATTTTCCAAATTGATAACCCGTTTCCCAATCGTCTAAAAGACCACAAAGAATTAAGCCATAATTGACATAAGTAAAAGCCGCTAGATAACTGTTGCCGTACTGAATTGATAAGTTAACCTGTTTTGATACTAGGATGGGTAAGAGATGAGGGACGGCAATAAAAACAGGAGAAAATATAGCACTTGCTATCTTCATTATTGCTAATTTTTTTTCCTCATTTATCGGCGGTAAAGTAATTAAATCTTCTATATTTTTACCCGCTAATTTTTGCCGAGTTTTAGTGAGTTCTTCTTGGATATCTGATGATTGTAAGAATTCAGGAATCTCGAAATCAAAGCTTTTTAGGACAGATAAGCCAATTTGTACCGCTTTTAGTTCTTGATTTTGGGCGTGATAAGCTTCGATGATTACTTCATAAACTTTGATTTTATCGAGGGTGGTTTTTGCCTGTTTTAACACGAGATTAGCCCAGCACTGCATCTGCTCAAAATCTCCACTTAAATAGGCGATTTCTGTGGCTTCAGAATAAATATCTAAAGTCAGTTGATAGTTATTTTTCCAGCTTGATTTTTTGAGAAGTTTTTGAGCGATTTTAATGTATTTTAAGGCTCCATTTTGGGCATTAGCGGCTTTTGCCTTTTGGGCTGCTAGTAAATTCAAGTTAGCCACTGACTCCCGTTCTTTTTCCTTGCTAATTAGTTGATAACCAAGATTGAAATGATCGACTATTTTAAAAATCTTTTCCGATAATTCTTTGGCAGAAGTATGCTGCCAAAGTAGGCGACCAATTTTTAAATGAATTAAAGATTTTTGGCTGTCTTCGATGAGAGCGTAAGCTCCTTGCTGAATGCGATCATGAGCAAATTTATATTCTTGAATGAGTAATTGTTCATCTAATTCTGAGAGGGGAATAATTAAACCAGCTTCGCTACTAGAAGTTAAAATTGGTAAAAGTTCTGGGGGTGATTTTTCAGAGATTACTGCTAGAATATTTAAATTAAATTCTGAGCCAAGACAAGCGGCTAAACTTAAGACTTCTTGGGTTTCGGGAGGCAATTTCTGCATTTTGCCCATCATAAATTGAATCAGATTATCGGTACTGCCAATCCTTTGAATTTGACCGAGATGCCATTGCCAATAGCCCCTATTATTGTCGGTTTTAGTGGTTGTTTCCTGCCCCGGTTGGAAAAATAGCAAATTTTCCCAGTAGATGGTTTTGAGAAATTCATTGACAAAAAAAGGATTACCGTGGGTTTTTTGCCAGACTAAAGCGGCCAAAGATTGCACATATTCTGGTGAATGATTTAATGTCTCTGCAATTAACTGATTGACCTGTTCAAGCCCCAGAGGTTTTAAAATAACTTGATTGATAATTATGCCCCCCTGCTCTAATTTATCCAGGGTAGCGGTTAGGGGATGGGTGGAATTAATTTCATTACTGCGATAGGAGCCAATTAAAAACAAATAGTCCATATCGCCATCGAGCATAATTAATTCTATTAACTGGAGACTAGCCAAGTCTGCCCATTGCAAATCATCGAGAAAGATGACCAGAGGATGTTCCGGGGAACAAAAGACCCGAATAAAATTTTTAAAGACTAAATTAAAGCGATTTTGAGTAGCGATCGCTCCTAATTGTAACACCTCTGGTTGTGGACCGATAATTAATTCTAGTTGGGGAATCACATCAATAATAACCCGTGCATTCGCCCCCAAAGACTTGAGGAGTTTTTGTCGCCATAGTTGCAGTTGTGGTTGACTTTCCCCCAAAAGTTGCTTGACGAGATGAGTCAAAGCACTAACCACGGCAGCGTAGGGAATATCGCGCTGAAACTGGTCAAATTTACCGGAGATAAAAAAGCCGCGTTTTTCAGTAATTGGCTGATAAATTTCCCTAACCAGGGTGGTTTTACCCATGCCAGAATAACCCGTAACTAGCATCAGTTCGGTGTGAGAGGAGTTTTTATCCGCCGTGGCTACCCGTTGAAAAGCAGTGAGGAGAGTGGCGATTTCTGCCTCCCTACCGTAGAGTTTTTGGGGAATTTGGAACTGATTGGCTAGATCTTGCCTAGCGATAACAAAATCATCAATTTTACCCGTTTTTTCTAGTTGTCTTAAACATTCTTCTAAATCTGCTCGAATACCATAGGCACTTTGGTATCGTTCCTCCGGGGTTTTAGCCATCAGTTTCCTGATGATTGCCTCCACCACCGGGGGAATTTCCTCCCTGACGAGACTATTAATCTCCAAAGGTTGTTTAGCCAGATGACAGTGAACTAATTCCAACGCATCTTTAGCCCGAAAAGGTAATTGTCCGGTGAGAAGTTCGTAGAAGCTAACGCCCAAGGAATAAAAATCCGTGCGGTAATCGAGACTGCGATTCATCCGTCCGGTTTGTTCGGGAGAAATATAGGCTAAAGTCCCCTCGAGGACGTTGGGATTTTTTAGCCCGGGATTTTCCCGCTGCAGGACGCTGGCAATGCCAAAATCGATGATTTTAATCTGTCCGGTTTCGGGGTTAAGAACTATATTGGCAGGATTAATATCTTTGTGAATAACCTTGGCGTTGTGAATTTTCTCTAAATTAGCCACTATTCGGGGTGCAAGACTTAAAAAGTCCCTTAAGGCTAGAGTTTTTTTGCCCTCTAGCCATTTTTTTAAGGATACACCCCCGAAATCTTCCAAAATAATCACGGGAGTTCTGCGGTAGGTTTCTAAACCATAGGCTTTAATCGCCCCCTCGAAGTTGAGGCCGCAGATGGTTTTATACTCCTGTTTGTAGTGGGTTAGTTCTTGGACGGTGGGATATTCTTGCTTGAGGATTTTGAGCATAACCGGTTGATTATCGGCGGTGCGAATAGCCCGATAGACTTCCGAGTTAACGCTTTCGTAGATTTGGGTAAGAATGTCGTATCCTTTGAGAACAATCATTTTTTTACTCGGCGATTGTAAACGGCTGCGGGTCTCCCCAAGAAAAATTCTACGGGAACTAAAACAAGACTCCGCAAGGCTGACAGGACTTGATTTACCTGTGAGACGGAAGGACGGGCAGAAGGCAGCACCTGCTCGAAATACTCGGAATGCAAGGTAAAACCAAAGTGAACATCTTCCGGCAAGCTCAGTTTAGCAATCGGTCCGTCCTTGAGATTGTCAGGGTTAAATAACCAAGCTTCTAATACTTTGGTCGGGGTTAAAACCGTCGTCAATAGATAGCCCTGTTCTTGGGGAATAAACTGAATGCTATCTAAAATATAGCCATCGGGACAAACATAAAAATCCAGTAGTCCCCGACCTAAATGTGATACATGAGTATCACTGGCATTTTTTTCTTGGCTAATCTGTTGACTTAACTGATTCCAATCCTTATCGAAGGGAACCTTGGCTAATACCGAGGGCAAGTCATGACAGGGAAGTTCGGCATCGCTGAGGATGCGATTGCTTTGGTCGCGATAATCCATATACTGACGACGACAGATTAATTCGCGCACATAACCGAGATAAATTTGATAAATGGCACTGTACCCCTGTTCCGATTCCCGCGGGTCGGCGGTGTAGAGACTGGTACAGAACCAACCCGGATGGATGAAAGCTTGTTCGCTCATCACCCTGGCATCTTCGATAACCACTTTGCGCAGCACTCCGGGGTCAAAGGAAAACATCCAAGGAATGCCGTGGTATTCGGGGGGATAACTCTGACCGGTAAAATGTTGGATATCGTCTTTTTCGATCGCTTCGGTTAAACTAATAGTGGCATTTTGGATGGCCACCAGCTGAATTTGACCGTTGATACTATGGTAATTACAAAGGAAGTGATAACTGTCACCATTGAAGGTAATTAATCGCGAGGGAACGGTGGTTTTTTCTTCCTTGAGATCTTGACGGTTAACCAGATAAATTTGAGTTTTCGGATAGGTTTCTTCTGGCTTAATTCTGATACCTAATAGTTTGGCTACTCCCATCTGAAAAGGCATATCGGGAATCATGATATAATCTTCGGTGACGATGACCGAATGGGGGCTACCCTCGAGGATAGTTCCCTGTATTTTCCAGGGTTTAAGTTTTTTTTGTTGATCCCAAACAACAATATACACCGATGAATCTAAATCTTTTAACATACCTCCCGATAAAAGTTTTAGCTTTAATTCACAGGTGATAAATTCTTTGGTCTTTTTGTCGTAGAAGGGGTGAGCGGTATTTTCTAGGACTGGGAAAATAGACAAAGGCACGGAAACAATATGTTGGTCAAAATAACCAATCGGGGTGATAGTATCAAGGGAAACGGGATCCACTTCCCAGTAACGTCCAGCATCGGCGGTGAGAATTAATCTGGTTTCTTCTAGTTGTTTATCTTCGGCAACTTTTTCTAGTTTAACCATAGCAGTATTCGCTATTTCCGAAGAACCTAAAATGCTGACCACTGCGGGAAAAGTAGCTCGACTAATATTAAATATCGGTAAAACTTTTCGCCAAAAACTATCCCAAGTTTTCAGTTTTTTACTGTAAACGTTAACTTGATTATTTTTCCCTTGCAGGTCCCATCTAATAATTACACCCTCGCCAGAGAACAAATGACGGTCATTTTCTCTATGAAAAGGACAGACGATAAAAACGTATCCCGACAGATTTTCCGGCCAATGTCCCTCGGTAACTGTGGCGACTGCTTGATATAAATTGTTCTCATCCGGTTGACCTAGTTGCGAGCGACTAAAATTGCTAACGTTGACAGTATTTTGGACAGTATCTTTGATTGACATATTCATAAGTAGAGTTTGCGGCAAAAAGTTTGTTGGTGGGGTTAGTAGCCGGTCGTCGGTCGTCAGGAGATAGGATTCAGAAGTCAGGATTCAGGAGCCAGGAGACAGGTTTTAGGTGTTGGGGTGTTGGGGTTTTGGGGTTTTAGTTCAATTTCCCCACTTCCCCACCTCCCCAATTCATAATTCATAATTCATAATTCCCACTCCCCCCACACCCTACACCCCACACCCTACACCCCACACCCTCACTGATAACTGATTACTGTTTACTGATAACTGATAGAGGATTTCACCTCTAAAAAATAGCGTCGATACAATTCATAGCCTGGTACGACTTTATCTCCCGATTGTTTGAGTAGCCCCATACTGCTGAGTTTGTAAGCGAGAATTGGGTCTAATTGTACGGGTTCCACCGCGCTCATCACCCGGTCGAGGGCTTTTGCTAGTTCCGGCTGTTGTTCTAATACCGCCCAATGGCGCCGCAGGTGATGGGCATAGATCCCCGTGACGGAGGTGGCACTGGTTAATATTTGCGTCATGGTTATTTCCTCCCGACTGAGATAGTAGAGGGCGGTTTGCACCAAAGCTGGGTGTCCTCCCACCAACTCCATCAATTGCTTGACTTTTTCCTGATTTTCCCAGGTGAGTTGATAACGTTGGGCTAATTGTAATACCTCCTCAAGACTAAAATGACTTATCTGCGCGGGGAATCCCACGTTAAAGGGGGATTGATTGAGCTGCAGGGGAACATAAATTTCTGTGGAATGGACGACGATAAGACGGAGTTTTTGCCAGATAGGCAGGGTTTTGGCTTCTTCGTACCAAGAACGCAGCAGCGGTAAAAAATCCTTGGCCACTTGGGGATGTTCAAAAATCTGATTAAGTTCATCGAGAGCGAGGACAATGGGGGCGGTAATTGATTCAAGGATATAGTCCTGGATATAGGCGGTACAGCTAATCTTGCTGCCTAAATCCTCATCCCAATACTCATCTAATTGGGGTTTTAACTGTAGTTGACGAGCGACATTGGCACACAACCAGCGCAAAAATTGGTTTAAATCAGCCAAAATCGTCTGGTCTACCTGTTCTAAGTTCAAACTCACCGTGCGGTAGCCTTGCTGTTTGGCAAAATCGAGCATTCTCAAAAGTAGGGAAGTTTTGCCCATTTCTTTCGGGGCTTTTATCCGCACTAAAGCCCCCGGTTTCTTGATTTCCTGCCTTATCTGTTCTTCGAGGGGAAGACGTTCTAAATAAAATGGGGAACCAAGGGGAACTGCCCCATTGGGATAGGGGGGCAATGTGTCCAATTTTTCGCTCTTGGCTGCCGAATTAACCGGAATTTTGTCTTGAGGGGGTGCTGTTAGCTGAAAATTCAGGGCGGCGATTTCTTGCCAGTCCAGGCATAATCGACGACAAATTTGGGCAAAAGTGGCTTGTTCTACCGGTTTACCGGTCAGGAAGTTGCTGACAATACCGAGACTAAATTCAGCTTCTTTAGCTAAGGATCGTTGACTGCTAAAGCCCTGCTTTTTCACGGCTAATTTAACTTGATTGAGGCAGTGTTGTTGTACTCTTAGATGGCCCGACATGGAATCTCTCATAAGAATTAGGGAATTATGAATTATGAATTATGAATTATGAATGGTTCTTCGGTTGGTGCTATGCAATTTTTGTCAATTGTTTTCTATCTAGAACGAACTAATCAATTAAGTCTCTTGCCAGATAAGGATTTAGTCGATTTATGCCACCCGATCAAACCATACCAAGTAACGAAGAACCATAAAAATAATCTCCTGACTCCTGAATTCTGTCTCCTGACTTCTGAATTCTAACCCAATGGTAGATGTTGGATTTTGCAGGAGTTCTATTTTTCGACAAAGATAAGCAAAAATTATCTATTGACTCCAAAAACTTGAGAATATTTAAATTAACATTTCGCAATATTTACAAATTCTTAAGAATTAATTGAGAAAGATTTTTATTTAACGACGGTGTTGCAATGGTTACAGCGATTTGATAGAATTTCATAGTGGGTTATTCTGTGCTTTTTTGGGCAGCAATAGTTGAAACCCTTGCCACACCTAGAAGGTCTTCCTAATTAGGACGGTCAAATCAGTCAATTTCACCCATAACGATGATCTTTTTTTTGTGTAGTTTTATTGCAAAAAAAAAGTTTTTTTGACAAAAAGTACAAAGTATGATAAAGCCCAACGTATTTCTGGCTGCGAGTAATTATTGTAGAGGGAGAGAAGGGAGAAGGGAGAATAAATAGGGTTTGCGGCAAAAAGTTTGTTGGTGGGGTCAGGCAGGGGGCAGGGTTCGGCCGTGAGACTGATCTCACGCCGAAGTCTCACGGCCGAAGCCCACACCCCATCACCCCACTTCCCTATCTACCCCACTTCATAATTCATAATTCATAATTCCCACACCCTACACCCCACCCCCAGGAAAAACTTCTTCAGCAAACCCTAGTTAAGGCCTGCTCGATTTTCTGACTATCGAGGGAGCGGCCGATAAAGACCAAGCGAGTTTGCCGCATTTCTGTGGATTGCCAGGGTCGGTCGAAGAAAGAATCAAAGCGATCGCCGACTCCCTGTAACACCATACGCATCGGTTTATGGGCCACGTTAACAAATCCCTTGACCCGATAGATTTCTTCTCGGGCCACCAATTCTTTGAGCCGTTGGGTCAAAATTTGGGCATCTACGGGAGAATCGAGGCAAAACTGCACAGAATTGATATCCTCATCGTGATCGTGTTCTTCCTCGTGATCATGATGACTAGGACGACTAGCTAAATCATCCTCGACGGCGGCATTAAATCCCAATAGCACATCGGGGCTAATTTGTCCATCGGCACAAGTAACTATTTTTACCGTTGATCGCAGTTGCGTTTTCAGCCAATTAATAATTTTTTCTAATTCAATTTCGCTGATGAGATCGGTTTTAGTTAAGAGTACCAGGTCAGCGCAGGCTAACTGATCCTCAAATAACTCCTCAATGGGCGTTTCGTGTTCTAAATTGGGGTCTGCTTGCCTTTGTGCCGTTAAAGCGTCTAAATCCGCCACCAGACGACCCCTAGCGATAGCAAAACCATCCACCACCGTGATTACTCCGTCCACCGTGGCACCGTTGCGGATTTCCGGCCAGCGAAAAGCTTGAACCAGAGGTTTAGGTAAAGCTAATCCGGAAGTTTCGATCAGCATACAATCCAACTGTTGCCGTCGCTCCAGCAATTTCTGCATGGTGGGGAGAAATTCTTCCTGTACTGTACAGCACAGACAACCGTTGGTCAGTTCCACAATATTATCGTTGGGGTTGTCATCGCAGGTCTGACAACTTTTCAACAAATCACCATCAATTCCCACTTCTCCGAATTCATTGACCATAACGGCCACCCGTCGGCCTTGATTATTTTGCAGTAGATGACGGATGAGGGTAGTTTTTCCCGCACCCAGAAAACCCGTGATCACAGTAACTGGAATTTTGTGCATAGATAGGGCGATCGATCATGTTTCTAGATCAATGTATCAGAATCTCGGTCTAGGGTTGAGGGTTTCATCGCTAATTCTTTAGGATTGCCCCACCAATTGCCGGACTGTCACAAACTAGCTGAAATTTTCCTAGTTAGTCGTTATTCTGGTAAAAGTTTCAGCCGGCTAGAATAATCGCTGAAAAACTTTTGTGGGAGTGGATCATGTTACAACGTCTTTTTTTAGCCTTTACCCTCGCTTTTCCCCTTTATTTAAGCATTGCTATTCAACAAACTTCTCCTCTAGCTGATAGAGTAAATCGCCCTTCTTCTCGCGGGATCAATAAAATTGAGCAGACGGTAAAAACTATCCAAAAGCAATTAAAACAAAAGCATTCGGTTCAATTAGATTAATAAATTTTGGCAACAAGAGGAGAGGTAAAACTCCTCTTTTTTACTTTTTACTTGACAAACTACTGGCTATTTGCTGCGGGGGACGGTATTCGGGAACTAAATCTTGTAGGGACCTAACTAAGCCCTGACGGTCATTAAGTTGAATAGAATTAAGCAATTGCTCTAATTTGATTTGTAATTTTTCCCAAGCAAGAAAGTGTTCATTAGCGCAAAAAATCTTTGGGTGAGCGGTGGGACGAGCTTTATCGGTATCGATTAATAATTCTTCGTAGAGTTTTTCCCCCGGTCTTAATCCTGTGATTTCAATATCGATATCTTGCCCTAATTCCAAGCCACTTAAACGAATCATCTGTAGGGCCAAATCGTAAATTCTTACCGGTTCACCCATATCTAACAGGAATACCTCACCCCCTCGGGCCATGGCTCCTGCTTGCATAACCAAACGCACCGCCTCGGGAATAGACATAAAATAGCGAATAATATCGCGATGGGTGAGGGTAATATTCTTACGTTGGGCGATTTGTTCCCGGAAACGCGGCACCACGGAACCGCTACTATCAAGAACATTGCCAAAGCGGACGATAGCGCAACAGGTGGAACTGTCGGGTAAAGCGGCCAAAGCTTGTATAACTAACTCAGCACAGCGTTTGCTGGCCCCCATAATGTTAGTCGGTCTGACGGCCTTATCGGTGGAAATAAGAACTAAATTACTAACTGAATTCTCGATCGCGATCTGAGCGACATTTAAAGTCCCCCAAACATTAGTGTAAATCCCTTGACTAGCATTGGCTTCCACAAGGGGAACGTGCTTATAGGCGGCAGTGTGATAAATTGTCTCAATCTGGTGTTGTTGGATGACCCGGTCTAGATGATTGCGGTCGAGAACATTGCCTAGATAGGCATACTTGCGTAAATCCCTATAATTTTCACTTAAATCGAGATCGATTTTGTAGAGGGAAAACTCGTTTAATTCGTAGATTACCAAGCATTTTGGCTTGAGGAAGGCGATTTGTCGGCATAATTCCGAACCGATGGAACCGCCACCCCCGGTGACTAACACCGCTTTACCAGTGACATTTTTTCCCAAAAGTTCGGGATGGGGTAGAATTTCTTCCCGTCCTAATAATTCCGAGACATCGACACTGCGAATCTGATTGATGGTCGCTTCTCCCGATAAAATTTTTGAGAGGGGAGGGACAGTTTTAATGACGATGGGTAAAGTTTCTAGACTTTCGATGATTTGCCGCTTTCTGGCCTTGTCTAGGTTCGGAATAGCGAGAACAACCCAGTCAAAGGCTGTTTTTTGGTGCAGTAGTGCCAATTGAGAGGGGGGATAAACCCTAAAGCCTTGGATCACTCGGTGCTGCAAATCGGGATTATCATCAACAAAGGCCAATAAACGATAGTGGGGGTCATTTTGTAGGGAACGTGCTAATTGACAACCCACAATCCCCGCACCATAGATAACAATTGTCGGTTCCCTATCCACACTACTGACGTAAATATTCAGACGGTGAAAGACAGAACGAATCAACAATCTGATCCCAATAACCAATACTAGGGTTAACAATGCGTCGATAATCAGGACTGAACGCGGCAAAAAGGCATCCCCTTGAAAGTAGGCAATACTGATTAAAACCCCTGAACTATAGAGGACTGCTTGCAGCACGGAGGAAAGAAACTCTAAGCCTGTATAACGTACTACGGGACTGTAAATGCCTTTGAGAGAGAAAACTAGAGTTTTAACGGCAATTAATCCCAATATTTGCCCTAAAAAAGGTCTAATTTGCTCATATTCGAGGCTAAGATTAAACCTGAGAGAGAAGGCTAGATAGATGGTCAGACAAAAAATCAGGCAATCGGTGACAATTAAAAGAGATCGCTTCGATGACCTAGATAGGGAATTAGCTAATTTAAGGATTTTGTTGGCCAGTTTTCTATACATTATCCAATTGATTAATTAATCTTACGGTAAATTTACTTAGCTCCTCTCGACTTTGTGCGATAATCAGTGCTTATTATTCGGACGAGTCTTGCTAGGCAGGGCTTTGAAGAATATATTTCTGGAAAATTCCCCCTATTCTTCTCCCTTCCACACAGAAACAAGAAGAGCCAATATTTTTTATAACAGTAGCGCTACCTGTCTTTCCGGAGATGTTATCACCCAAACCCAATTATGTCAAGTGGCGGGATTTGTCAAGACTTTTTTTCCTTTTACCAACTTTTCATCTCTCCCCAAAAATTTTCTGCTCCCGCAAACTAGCCGATAAATCACCGCTAGTCAAGGTTACAATCAAGAATTGACACAAAAATTTATCAACTAAAGTTATGAGTAATCAGTACGATGCGATCGTGATTGGGTCGGGAATCGGGGGATTGGTGACAGCGACGCAATTAGCGGCAAAAGGGGCAAAAGTCTTAGTTTTAGAGAGTTATCTGATTCCGGGGGGCAGCGCGGGTTATTTTGAACGAGAGGGTTATCGTTTTGATGTGGGTGCTTCGATGATTTTTGGTTTTGGCAAAAAGGGGACGACTAACCTCTTAACCAAGGCTTTGGCAGCGGTGGATATGAGTATCGAAACCATTGCCGATCCCGTCCAGATCCATTATCATCTCCCGGACGGATTAGACCTAAAAGTTCATCGCGACTACGAACAATTTTTACAGGAATTAATTAGCCATTTTCCCGCAGAAAAAACCGGTATCCGGCGCTTTTACGATGAATGCTGGCAGGTGTTTAATTGCCTCAATAGTATGGATTTACTATCGTTGGAAGAACCCCGCTATCTGACTAGGGTTTTTTTCCAGCATCCTTTATCCTGTTTGGGATTGGTCAAGTATTTACCCCAAAATGCGGGAGATCTGGCCAGAAAATATATTAAAGACCCGAAATTATTGAAATTTATCGATATGGAATGTTATTGTTGGTCGGTAGTACCCGCCGATCGCACTCCGATGATTAATGCGGGAATGGTCTTTAGCGATCGCCATTACGGCGGAATTAACTATCCCCGAGGGGGAGTAGGACAGATTGCTCTCAAGTTAGTCGCGGGATTGGAAAAAGCCGGTGGTGAAATCCAGTATCAAGCGAGAGTGAATAAGATTATTTTAGATGCAGGACGGGCGATCGGGGTAAGATTGACCAATGGTAAGGAATATTACGCGAAAAAGATTGTTTCTAATGCCACCCGTTGGGATACCTTCGAGAAACTACTCCCCCCGGAATCTCTCCCAGGTAGCGAAAAAAAATGGCAAAAACGCTATCAAAAATCCCCCAGTTTCCTGAGTTTGCATCTGGGAGTTAAGGCCGATGTATTACCATCAGGAAGCGAATGTCACCATATTTTACTAGAAGATTGGGAAAATATGGAAGCAGAACAGGGAACTATCTTTGTTTCTATTCCTACCTTACTCGATCCCTCCCTAGCACCCCCGGGCCATCATATCATTCATACTTTCACCCCTAGCTGGATTGATCAATGGCAAAAACTGCCCCCCCAAGAATATCAACAGAAAAAAGAGGCCGCTGCTAATCGTCTCATCGAGCGCCTGAAAAAACTCTTTCCTAAACTAGATACAGGATTAGATTATATCGAAATTGGCACGGCCCGCACCCATCGCCGCTTTTTGAATAGAATCGATGGCAGTTACGGCCCAATACCGCGAAGAAAACTGTTAGGCTTGTTAGGAATGCCCTTTAATCGCACAGCTATTCCTAATCTCTATTGTGTAGGAGATAGTACCTTCCCCGGTCAAGGATTAAACGCGGTGGCCTTTTCCGGTTTTGCTTGTGGTCATCGTCTAGCGGTAGATCTCGGTTTACCTAGTCGCAAAGATTAAAAGCTGAAAATCAGGCTTTTTACCGGCGAATTCGGAAACGGTTCGAGAATACTTGACAGCGTTTCTCAGATGGATGAAGCGCATTTTCGCGACTGGAATTTTTACTTCGGCAAGGTTTAATCTATACTTCACCTTGATGAGAAACGCTGTAGATCGGTTTTGCTGAAGACTGAAGACTGATAACTAATAACTGATAACTGATAACTGATAACTGATAACTGAAGACTGATAACTAATAACTGATGCTTACTCCTTTTGATTCCCCCAAATCTTTACATTGGCAGCAAAGCTTACGATCGCCAATTATTCGTCAATTGGAGATATTTAGCTTTACAATGCAGTTTTTGACTTTTTTGCTCTGGGATCGTTTAACGGGGGCTAATAGGGGCAAAAAACGGCAAAGGAGAGCGAAATGGTTAGTTGATCGCCTCATGAATTTGGGACCAACTTTTATTAAAATTGGACAATCTTTATCGACGCGAGCAGATTTAATTCCGCTCGAATATATCGAACAATTAACCCAATTACAGGATCGAGTTCCCGAATTTAATAGTCAAGAAGCGATCCGAGTTATTGAAACAGAATTAGGACAACCCCTAGATAATTTATTTGCAAGTTTTAGCGTTTCTCCCCTCGCTTGTGCCAGTTTAGGACAAGTGCATAGAGCGCGGTTATTAAGTGGGGAAGAGGTCGTTATTAAGGTACAAAGACCAAATCTAGAAGGACTATTTAATCTCGATTTTGAAGTGTTGCATCGTCTCACCCGTTGGTTAAATATTTTCTCCGTGGTGAAAAAATATAATTTAGAAGCTATTTACCAAGAATTCTTTGAACTACTCTTTCAAGAAATCGATTATATTCATGAGGGCAAAAATGCTGATCGCTTTCGGGAAAATTTTAAGAATTATCCCCAAGTAAAAGTTCCTTTAGTTTACTGGCAATATACCACCCGCAAGGTATTAACTTTGGAGTATGTACCGGGGATTAAAGTCGATGATCGAGAGACTTTAATAGCTAATGGTATTAACGTCGATGGTATTATTCAACTGGGAATCTGTTCCTATCTCAAACAACTATTACAGGATGGTTTTTTCCAATCGGATCCCCATCCGGGTAATATGGCAGTTAGTCAGGAAGGGGAGTTAATTTTCTACGATTTCGGCACGATGTTCGAGTTAAAGTCCGTCGCTAAAGATCAAATGATTGAAACCTTTTTTGCTATCTTAAGAAAGGATACGGAAACAGTCTTAAAAACTCTCGTGTATATGGGGTTAATTGAACCCGTTAGAGATCTGCAACCTGTGCGAAATATCTTGCAGTTTCTTTTAGATGAATTTCGCGATAAACCGGTAGATGTGAGGGTCTTTGAACAAATTAGCGATCAAGTGTATTTAATGTTTAAACAGCAACCTTTTCGCTTACCTCCCCAAATGACTTT
Source organism: Microcystis sp. M083S1 (assembly GCF_020246405.1). NCBI lineage: Bacteria > Bacillati > Cyanobacteriota > Cyanophyceae > Chroococcales > Microcystaceae > Microcystis > Microcystis sp. M083S1. The sequence goes on along the minus strand of NZ_JADBTB010000014.1, from coordinate 63,799 downwards.
TATTATTAAATCTGTCACCACTTTGGATGGGATTGCCCGCTCTTTAGATCCCCAGTATAATTTATTAGCAGCTAGTCAACCTTTTGTGAAAAGTCTAGCGGTATCAGGAGGAACTACCAACACCATGCTGACCCTAGCTAATCAAGCGCGCACTTTTCTTAAACAACAATGGCAAAAAGGTAATAAAAATGAGAGAATGATCCGTCAATTAGAGGAAAAAATCGAGCGAGGAAATTTAGTTTTTCAAGTTAAGTCACGCGAAAATGAACGACTTCTGAAAAGAATTTATCTGGGAATTAAATTATTAATTAATGTCTGTTTATTGGGATTTAGCATTATCTCAGCCATATTTTTATTAGACACAAACTATAGCAAACTAGCTATTATTCCCTTCAGTTTAGCTGGGTTATTTGCTTTATTTTTTCTGCGTTCTTCCCTGGCTTTATTGATTCAGGAAAGATTAGATAAAATGCTAGACAAGTAAATAATTATCATCTTTATTAAGTAAGTGGTTATAATTAAATATCTAATTGCCAGTGTGGTGACAAGTTCCCCGGCTCTCTTATTCTTTGTGTGATAAGTTTGACTTATATAGTAGCGATCGATCTTTGTGTCCTTTGTGTCTCTGTGGTTCGTTCCACATTCTCCCGTCGCCATGGTGATTTAAATCACTGTTTAATCCAAGCTGATGGCCAAATACCGCCAATTTCGAGGCCCGCTAGACGACTAGAGGCATTGATAATGGTTTTACCACGACTATCAGCCAATTTTATCGATAATTTACCTTTGAGGGTATCTTGACAAGCAAAAGAGAGACCTTTTTCCGTAGGTACACGCACGCGATCGGGAGGATGATCACTGATCCCGATCAAGACAATGGTATAATTCTCGTTGGTTGCCCTCATTTCCCAGTATCCCCAGGGTTGCACTGTCCAAGTTAGTTGAGAATTCCAGATATCAAACTTATAAAAGCGATTTTGCCAGTGAATACCGATAATTCCCACCGATTCCGTCCAGTTGAGAACTTTTCGGGTAGAACCCACTGCGGTTAAGGTTAAATCGGGATTTTCAGGGAAAGCATTACAATTAATCCAAAACCACTTTTCGGGGAAAGAATAACCCCAATTTTTCTCGCTATAAAAAGGTACATTCTCAAATTGATAATTTTTTCCCCGATGGGTAATCATTCCCGTTGCTAAACCATGAGCAGTTAAAATCTGCCAACCCGGGTCAAAAATCGGTAAATAAGATAATATTCCTGCTGTTGCTTGGGGTGGACGCTTGTTATCTCCCCAACTGTACCTAGTTTCAATTCGATAATCCCATTGACAGATTTCTCCAGTGACGGGATCATAAATTCGTCCTTGCTGCTGGTTTGCTGTTGCTTGATAACCTTCTTGAATAGACTCAAAAAAATCTGACGGGGAAAGGAGACAGGGACGGATTTTTAAGTTAGTTTTTCCCCAATGGATAATGGCTAATTCCTGACGACTTGCCCAAAATTTATCCGTATCGGGAAAAGTGCGACAAAGATAATTAGATTCTATGGCTAAAATTTGTACCGCTCCGCCGCTATTGACTTGACCGCCGCTTGGGTCTTGAATAGAATACATAAAGGCGAATCCGTCGGCTAATTGCGGAATCATGACTCGGAAGTACCAACCTTCAAAGAATCGGGGAGTGATACCATCCCAATGGTAGCCAGAATGAGGGGGTTGTGAAGACATCTATGGGTTTATCTTTAGGTATTGATTTTGGCACATCGGGAGCGCGAGCGATTGCTATTGATTCTAGCAAAAATATCGTCGCTGAGGTTCATTATCCCTTCACTAATGCCAATTTTCAGGATTGGCAAAAGGCCCTATTTTATTTATTGGATAATCTAGGGGATTCGGTGCGTTCAGAACTTAAATCGATCGCTATTAATGGTACTTCCTCGACGGTGTTATTATGTGATAATTGGGGTAATTCTCTTTCTGAGGCCATATTATACAATGACGGGCGAGGAATTGCCTTTTTAGAAGCAATTAAAGCTATAGCACCCCCTCACCATCCCGTGATTAGTGCTACCTCCAGTTTAGCTAAATTATTTTGGTGGAGTCAGCAAGAAATTTTTTCGCAAGCGCGTTATTTTCTCTCGCAAGCGGATTGGTTAGCATTTCTCCTGCACGGTAAACTGGGAATTAGTGATTATCACAATGCCTTAAAGTTAGGTTATGATCTCGAAAATCTCTGTTATCCCGATTGGTTAGAGAATTTACCGATGTTTAATTTATTACCGCAAATTTTTGCCCCGGGTACAGCGATCGATACTATTAAACCAGATTTAGTGACTCGTTTTGCTATCCCGAAAGATTGTTTAATTTATACGGGAACCACCGACAGCATAGCGGCATTTTTAGCCAGTGGTGCTAATTCTTTAGGGGATGCAGTGACATCTTTAGGTTCAACTTTAGTCTTAAAATTATTAAGTAGCCAGAAAGTTGATGATAGTAACTATGGCATCTATAGTCATCGTTTAGGAAATTTGTGGTTAACTGGTGGGGCATCCAATACGGGAGGAGCAGTGTTAAAGAAGTTTTTTTCTGATCAAGAATTGAGAAATTATAGTTTAGCAATAGATGGAGAAAAAGAAAGTAATTTAGATTATTATCCCCTCCTAAAAGCGGGCGAGCGTTTTCCCATTAATGATCCTTTTTTACCCGCAAAACTGACTCCTCGCCCCGATAATCCTCGAGAATTTTTGCATGGTTTACTAGAAAGTATTGCCCGCATTGAAGCTTTAGGTTATCAGCGTTTACAGGAATTGGGGGCCAATAAATTACAGCGAGTTTATAGTGCGGGTGGTGGGGCAAAAAATTCGACTTGGAGAATAATTCGTCAGCGTCATTTAGGAGTTCCTGTGCTTTTATCTAAACAGGAGCAAGCGGCCTATGGTACTGCCCTATTAGCACAGCAATCGGTTACGCTATTGAAATAGTCTCATAAGTAGGATTTGCGGCAAAAAGCTTGTTGGTGGGGTTAGGAGTTAGGAGTCGGTCGTCAGGAGTCAGGAGATAGGAGTCAGGAGATTATTTTATTTATTCTCCCCACACCCCACACCCTACACCCTACACCCTTCGTTAATTAACCATAATAGGGTGGCTCATTACCCAGTTTCCATTTGATATTACAGCCTAAACTCGGTTTTTGGTCTGTCGGCACCGGTTGACCGGTTAAAACCTTGTCAATAGCGGCCCGGAGATCTTTGCCTGTCACCGGTATTCCATTACTAGGACGACTATCATCTAATTGACCGCGATAGACTAGAATCCGCTGACTATCAAAGAGGAAAAAATCGGGAGTACAGGCTGCCGTGTAAGCTTTCGCCACTTCTTGGCTTTCGTCATAGCATAAATTGAATTTAAAGTCAAGAGTTATCGCCATTTTTTTCAAATTTTCTGGCGAATCATCGGGATATTTCTCCACGTCATTAGAACTAATTGCGAGGATGCCCAGATTGGTATTAGCATAATCGCGACCTAGACGGGTAAGTTCTTCTTGAATGTGTTTAACAAAGGGACAATGTTCACAGAGGAAGATGACTAACAGAGCGGTTTTAGCCGCAAAGCTGTCCAGAGAGATAGTTTCACCCGAAACCACATCGGGTAAGGCAAAACTGGGAGCTTTTGTCCCCAGATCTAACATTGTGGACTCGGTGCGTGCCATAAGGTTTCTACTCTTTTCTATAGGGAGGACTGAGATTTTTATAGCATTTCATGCTTCATCGCGCAAATTTAACGCCTTAATCAGCATCAGTGAACAGTAAACAGTAAACTGAAAACTCACGTCTGATAACTGATAACTGATAACTGCTAACTGCTATAACCTACTGAAACTGATCTGCCCAATTTTCGATCACACGCTGACTTTGGCGAGCAATAACTAAAGCATTATCGGGGACATTTTTAGTGATAGTTGAACCGGCAGCCACGGTGACATTTTTTCCTAATTCTAGAGGGGCGACTAAAACACTATTTGCCCCAGTTTTTGTGCCACTGCCGATCATAGTTTGGTGTTTTTTCACCCCATCGTAATTAGCAGTAATTGTTCCCGCACCAACGTTCACTTTTTCCCCTAAAGTGGCATCTCCCAAATAGGATAAATGGGCAATATTGGTTTTATTGCCGATGTCACTTTTTTTAATTTCAACAAAATTACCGACTCGACAATTAGCACCAATTTTCGCTTCTCCGCGCAAATGAGCATAGGGACCGATGCGACAACCAGAATCCACCTGACTATCAGAAATAACCGAAAATAAGACCGTCACATCGCTGCCTATGCGACTATTTTCGATTAAACTCCCCGGACCGATGCGACAACCAGAAGCGATTATCGTCTCACCGCGCAGATGGGTTTGGGGTTCAATAATCACATCGGCACTGAGAGTGACAGTATCCTCAATGGTGACACTATCGGGGTCAATAATGGTGACTCCGGCGGCCATCCAATCATCTTTGACTCTAGTTTGCAGGATATCATAGGCGGCGGCCAATTGTTTGCGATCGTTAATGCCGCTAATTTCTAAACAGTCCTCCACATCCACAGCCATGACAGGATCGAGAAAATTGACCACATCGGTGAGATAATATTCACCTTGATCGTTATTGGGCGTTAAATTAGGCAGTATCGCCGCTAATTTTGACCAATTAAAGCAGTATATACCCCCATTAACCCGGTGGTTTTGTCGTTGGGCATCGGTACAGTCTCTTTCTTCCACAATCTGCTTAACGAGATTATTGCCATCACAAAAAACTCGACCGTAACCTTTCGGGTTAGGGAGGTTAGCAGTTAAGAGGGTGGCAGCGTTACCATGGTTTTTATGAATCTGGAGAAGATTTTGCAAGGTTTCGGGACGCAACAGGGGAACATCACCATTTAAGACCAACAAATCCCCCTGAAAGTCCTCTAAATGGGGGATTAACTGCTGAATAGCATGGCCAGTGCCTAACTGTTCCTTTTGTTCAACAAATTCGATATCCTCGAGATGCTGTAGCGTATTTCGCACCTGTTCTCCCTGATAACCGATAATCACCAGTTTTCGCCTGGGATGTAAGGATTCGCTGACATTAAGGACCCGTTCCACTAGCGATCGACTGCCGAGGGGATGTAAAACTTTTGGAAGGCTGGACTTCATTCGGGTTCCCTTACCCGCCGCTAAAATTGCTACCGCTACCATGGTCATGCTTGCCAATATCGTTCGCGACTGAGTATATCGCACTCCGATCCCTTTGGTTGCAAGAATTTTTCCCCTCTTTCATCCTGTGCCAGTTGAGAAACTACCATAAAAAGGTTTTCTTTAAGACATTGTTAAGGTAGTATATACAAATTGAAACAATTGAACATAATTAGCCCTCTATAGATACCACTATGACAACTGTGCTAACTAAGGAATCCTCCGCCATGAAACAGATTCGCACCACCTACCAAGCTGACCAACAGGTTAAATATCTCCATTTAGAAGCGGAAATCGAGGTACTGCTGCAACAACTGCAAAACCTCAAGCGCAAAAACCAAGAGAATCAAAACCTAAATTAAAGAAAATTTCCCTAAGAATTCTCAAATCCCACCCTCTGATCAGCGAGAAGGTGGGAAAATGTTTTTTGAGAATTCCAGATAGGTGTAGATTAATGATCAATTTTGCCTTACAGCAAGCCTTCGCCCGTCGTCATGCCCTGAAAGTGATCAGTGGGTTAAATAATTTCGATCGCTCGCAGGTTCTCTCAGTAGTTAAAGCCGCTACAGCCGGAGGAGCAACTTTTGTCGATATTGCCGCTAATGCTGACCTAATTCGGGCGGTAAAAGCCTTGACAAATTTACCCGTGTGTGTATCGGCCGTCGAGCCAGAATTGTTGGTGATGGCAGTGGCGGCCGGGGCCGATTTAATTGAGATCGGTAATTTCGATAGTTTTTATGCTCAAGGACGCATTTTTGAAGCGGCGGAAGTTTTAGCCCTAACCCGTCAAACTCGCGACCTACTGCCCGAAATTACCCTGTCTGTGACAGTTCCCCATCTCCTACCCCTCGATGAACAGGTAAGACTAGCAGAAGCTCTAGTTAGTCAGGGTGCCGATATTATTCAAACCGAAGGCGGCACTAGCAGTCAACCCCGTCACGCCGGTATTTTGGGACTGATTGAAAAAGCCGCCCCGACTTTAGCGGCAGCCCACGCTATTTCCCATGCGGTTAAAGTTCCCGTCCTCTGCGCTTCCGGTTTATCCAGCGTTACCGCCCCTATGGCGATCGCTGCTGGAGCGGCTGGTATCGGTGTTGGTTCGGCGATCAATCAATTGGATAATGAAGTAGCCATGGTGGCAGCCGTGCGCGGTTTAGTTGAATCTCTGCAAGCACAACCGGTCTATATTGGCAACTAGAACAATTTTTGTCTAGATACGACGGAGAAGGGGCCGTTTTCCCTTCTCTTTTTCCCTTTGTCACCAGTTATTTTAGCTGTCAGGAGGCGGTCGTCAGGAGTCAGAAGTCAGGAGATAGGAGATTATTTTATTTATTCTCCCCACACCCCACACCCCAATTCATAATTCATAATTTATAATTCCCACACCCCACTTCCCCACACCCCCAACCCCATCAACTGTGGTAAAATGCGCTATGGCTCAAAACATTAGAGATAGAAGCACTCCACCATGATTCGAGATATCTTCATGCCCGCGCTCAGTTCCACCATGACCGAAGGAAAAATAGTTTCTTGGGTGAAGTCCCCCGGGGAAAAAGTCAGCAAAGGGGAAACGGTGTTAGTGGTCGAATCCGACAAGGCCGACATGGACGTGGAATCGTTTTATGATGGCTATCTCGCTGTAATTTTAGTCGAAGCTGGCCAAGAAGCGCCCGTGGGGGAAGCGATCGCCTATATTGCCGAAACTGAAGCGGAAATTGAACTGGCCAAAGCTCAGGGAAAAACCGCCGCAGTCGCCCCTAGCAAGCCCGTAGAGACCCCAGAAATCGCTCCGCCTCCCGTTTCGATCCCCGTCGCCGTCGTTAAAGATAATGGCCGTTTAGTCGCCTCTCCCAGGGCCAAAAAACTGGCTAAAGAATTAAAGGTGGATCTGAAAACCCTAGTGGGTAGCGGTCCCCACGGACGAATTACCGCCGAAGACGTAGAAAAATCGACAGGAAAAGTCAGCACCGCCCCCGCTCCTGTCATTACTCCCCCGCAACCCGTCAGCGTCCCTGTAGCGGCTCCTAAAGCCCCGATTCCAACCAGCGCCCCAGTCGGCCGGACTGTTCCCCTCACCACTCTACAAAAAGCCGTCGCCCAGAATATGTCGGTTAGCCTACAGGTTCCCACCTTCCAAGTGGGCTACACTATCACCACCGACCCACTGGATCAACTCTATCAACAGCTAAAATCCAAGGGTGTCACCATGACGGCCCTGTTAGCAAAAGCGGTGGCCAACACCCTCGCTAAACATCCGATCGTTAATGCCTGCTATAGCGACGCAGGAATTCAATACCACGGGGCGATTAACGTCGCTGTCGCCGTAGCTATGCCCGATGGGGGCTTAATTACGCCGGTTTTGCGCTCTGCTAACCAGATGGATATCTATTCCCTCTCCCGCAGTTGGAAAGATTTAGTCGATCGCGCCCGCAGTAAACAACTGCAACCGGAAGAATATAATAGCGGTACTTTTACCATTTCTAATCTGGGAATGTTCGGAGTCGATCGCTTTACGGCTATCTTACCCCCCAACCAAGGCGCGATCCTAGCCGTGGGTGCTTCCCGTCCCCAAATCGTCGTCAATAAAGATGGTTTATTCGGAGTGCAAAAACAGATGACGGTTAATCTCACCAGTGACCACCGAGTCATCTACGGGGCCGATGCGGCCTCCTTCCTGCAAGACTTAGCTAAACTGATCGAAACTGAGGTGCAGTCTTTAACTATGTAATCAAAATCTAGACAGCAGGAGCCAAGGGAGTTTCTCTCTAGCTCCTGCTTTGTTGTTACTAAAAAAATGTAAAGAATTAGCTAAAATGGGTTTAACCCTATCTATCACCCGAAACTATCGCCCAAACAAGGTCAAAAAAAGTGTTAATCTCAGGGAACTTTAAGATCTAAGCTAATATCGGTAAATTAACACTCAATTTCGCCCTATATATTAAGCCTACAATAATTCGTATTCCCACGCCCTAACGCCTACCCATAGGAAAAAATGATCACAGAGAATAGTCGCTTACGTTCAGAATTTTTAAATACACAGGTTATCACTCGCAATACAGGCAAAAAACTCGGCGTTGTTAAAGATATCCTAGTAGATATCGATCAACGAGAAGTGGTTGCCCTGGGACTCCGCGATAATATCCTCTCCCTGTCGGGAATGCCTCAATATATGTATTTATCGAGCATCAGTCAGACGGGAGACGTGGTTCTCGTTGAAGATGATAACGTCTTGGAATCCGTCGATATCGATGCTTATACTCCCTTAATCGGTAGTGACGTGATCACGGAAACCGGCGAACCTTTAGGCAAAGTCCGCGATTATCAATTTGATCCCCTTAGTGGTCAATTACATTCCATTATCATTGCTTCCCTGGGATTGCCTCTGATCCCCGAACAATTGATCAGTACCTACGAAATTTCTATCGAAGAAGTGGTTAGCAGCGGTCCGAATCGCTTAATTGTCTTTGAAGGGGCCGAGGAACGTCTCACGCAGGTTAGTGTGGGGGTTTTGGAACGTTTGGGTATTGGTCGTCCCCCCTGGGAAAGAGAAGAGGAAGAAGCTTATTATACCCCCGCTGCTCGTCCAGAAAATCAGTTAGGTACGGGCATTCCCCTCCGCACCCCCGTGGAGGCCGCTAAACCCGTTGAAGAACGCTGGAGTGAGGATGAATGGGAAAAAGAACCCCTGCGTGCCACTCCCCCACCGCAAAAACGGGCCGAAGCTCGTTATTATGAGGAAGAATACGAGGAAGAAGAAGATAACTGGGGAGAAGCTCGCTCAGAACGCACAGAAAGCTTTTCTCGTCCTCAGTACGACGATTACGAAGATAAGGCCGAGGATGATATGTGGGATGATGACGTGGAACCAGATTACAATCCCCCCCGCATCAATATCACCGAGAAGAAAAAGGAAAGAATCCCCGAATACGAAGACGGTTAATCTTTGGTCATCCCCCTATCCATTAGTTACATCTTTCTTAACATAAAATTTGACAAAAAAAGAAAAGTGTGGTATGTGGCTCAAGGGGAGTTCTCTGGGGGGACTAAATATTTTTGGGATCACGTCGAGTGCATTGATTTGTCAGACCTTATAGATGTTCAATGAACTCTTCAACTGTGACTTGGGCTTGTTTCAGAATTCCACTTAATGTACCAACCTTCAATTCCTGATGTACAGGGACAACACAACCAATTTTGCCATCTTCGGTTTCTTTCTTCATCACAACATGGCTACCTGTTTGACGAACTTGCTCGAAGCCTAAGCGTTCAAGAGATCTAATTGCCTCCCCACTAGAGATTCGTGGCAGTTTAGGCATAACTAACCTCAATACTGGTCACAAATCTAGGGGATGTTTCTGGTAAGGTAAATTCCTCTAGGTAAAGCCGTGTGGCTTCTTTCAATCCAGCAATCGCCTGCTCAATTGTTTCTCCTTGATCTACTGTGCCAACTTCTGGACATTCAGCAATGTACATATTATCTTCTTTGTACAAAATAACAGTAAAGATGCGATTTTTCATGGTGTCTTATCATCTCTGGCTTACTCTGAAAATCATAACATAACTGTTTCCTAATCGTTTGGTTAGAAAATAGTTATGTTTCCTGATCATTGACCCAACTCACGCTTTTTGAAAAACTCTATAAGATATTAAGTTATTAGTACTTAATCTAATATTGTCCCACCTTCCTAGAATTGAGTGAGAAGATTGTGCAAAAACAGGCGTAGAGTTGATATAAAGAATGGAAAATATTAAAGCAAAATCAAGTTTTTCTATCTTGAACTTTAACTTTGATGGTCTAATTAGGGTTTGCGGCAAAAAGTTTTTCGTGGGGGTAGGGTGTGGGGTGTGGGGTGTAGGGTGTGGGGTTTTACCCATTTTCAGGTGGTCAATTACCTAATTTTCAGAGAAAAAGTAACTGAATTTTTCCCCGATCACTCCAATGGTCGGCACTTTTTGGGGGGAAAAAAGTCTAAAAACCTTATCCAACAAAGTTTTTAGATTTATTCAGCAGAACCTAATTAACATCTTTTATCCTCAATTTGTCCGAAAATTCCGTCTAACGGTTGAACTCACCCACCGTCATTAACTTTGGATGTTAGAGGTAGCCTAGCATATGATCGGGCGCAGTGATTTGTTAGACGGGCTTAGATTTAGACAGGTGAAAGATGCGTGGGACTCACCCACAAGATCGGCGATCACACTTAACATCTTCTGAATGCGAATTCAACAGAGCTTCCCACTTCGGCTAATTCATATTTCGAGACTACCTTCAGTGTTACTGTATTTCCATCCTTCCATTGAATCACAACGTATCCGTCATCAATAATCCATTCACCAGAGGAGTAATGTGGTTCTGGTTCTATCCGTACTAAACCGGAGGTAATCGTTACATTACTCTCTCTACTAAAACTACCTCCTGGTTCCAGTTTGTACGTTTCTTTCCAATAGCCTGAAGAAGCACCGTCAGCATTAAATTTGCTTCTTTCCCAACAACCGGATATATCAGACTTGACTACACCCGTATTGTTAAATGAACAGCCCACTAACAACAGTAAACTTATCGCCATTAACTGTGAAACCTTGATGAACATAATCATCGTTGGATTACCTCCAAAATTCTGCCTAACTACACATTATACAGAAACTTTCTGCATAACAATCTCCAGAGCAACGATAGGGGTCAACTTTCTGCATATCACCCCGTTTTATAACATAAAATACTCATTTGTCAATAGTTAGCAATATTTAATCTGCTTATACTTCGAGTTTTGGTCTGAAAATGGGCGATCAATAGTCAAGCGATCGAGAGATGGGGAACAACTTATACTAAATCCGTTGAGTATAGGCTACATATCAAGACAGACAAAAGGCACTCATGCAAAAGGGAGAATAAATAATCAGTCTTTAATAACCAGATTTAGGATTATTTAACCTTCAATCCGGGCTATCACTGGGGCAACCAATCTTCGATCACCTGCGCGATAGTATAGGGACAAAACTCGGGAAAAATGCTGAGGACTAAACCTGTTTGTCTGGCGGCTTCTCGACGCGCTCTATATTCCTTTGCCTACATTTACCCATCCCGCGTTTTGGCTCAGATCGTAAATTCCATAGGGAATGATTCTTCCCTTATCTTGGTCAGGAAAATCATGAACCAATACTTGTACTGGCTCTCCCTTTTTTAGCCATTCAGCACCGCTATTTTTATAATTTCCAATTAATTCTGGTTCTAACGAAGAACCGTTATAGATTTGATGCTTGAGCAAATATGTTCACCGAGAATCACTCCCGTTAGAGTGAGATAAGATTAACTCTTATTCCTCACCCTAACTACTAGGAAAAACCGGCAATTAAATTAGGCACCTTGCCGTAATTTATCCAAAACCGATCGATCCTCTAGAGTAGAAGTATCACCGGAAATCTCTTGACCTGATGCTAAAGTTCGCAAGAGACGACGCATAATTTTACCCGATCGCGTTTTTGGCAGCACATCGGTAAAACGGATTTCTCCCGGTCGGGCAATAATGCCAATTTCCTTGACAACGTGATCCTTTAATGCTTGCGCTAACTCCGGACTCGCTTCATAATGCCCCTCAAGAGTCACAAAAGCATAGACTTCTTCCCCTTTAATTTCATCTGGTCGTCCCACCACAGCCGCCTCTGCTACCGCAGGATGGGATACTAAAGCTGATTCGATCTCCATTGTCCCTAAACGGTGGCCAGAAACGCTCATCACGTCATCGACGCGCCCCATTACCCAGAAATAACCGTCTTCGTCCTGACGGCTACCATCTCCAGCAAAATAGAGATATTGGCCATCTTTGGGGGCGATATGTTCCCAGTAGGTATTGCGGAAGCGATCGGGATTTTTATAAACTGTTCGCATCATACCGGGCCAGGGATGTTTGACCACCAGATAACCCCCCTCATTCGCTTGGGCGGGATTACCGTCTAAGTCCACCACTTCGGCCATAATACCGGGGAAAGGTAGGGTTGCTGACCCCGGTTTGGTGGCAATTGCCCCGGGTAGGGGAGTAATCATAATCCCCCCGGTTTCCGTTTGCCACCAAGTATCGACAATCGGACATTTTTCTTTACCGATAACCCGGTGATACCACATCCACGCTTCCGGGTTAATCGGTTCTCCCACGGTTCCCAGTAAGCGCAAAGAGGATAAATCCCGGCTATTGGGGATGTCTTCACCCATTTTGATAAAAGCGCGGATAGCAGTGGGGGCAGTATAAAAGATATTAACGCGATATTTCTCAATTACATCCCAAAAACAGCCTAAATTAGAGGGACGGGGAACCCCTTCATACATTACCGTGGTGGCACCATTGGAGAGGGGTCCGTAAACGATATAACTATGGCCGGTAATCCAACCCACATCGGCAGTACACCAGTAAACATCGGTGTCTTTCAGGTCAAAAATCCATTTGCAGGTGACATGGGTGTAGAGATTATAACCGCCGGTGGTGTGGACGACTCCTTTCGGTTTGCCGGTGGAACCACTGGTGTAGAGGATAAATAACATATCTTCGCTATCCATGGGTTCGGCCGGACAGTTAGCAGATACCTGTTTTTGTAGATCATGCCACCAGTAATCGCGATCGGCAACCATATTGATGGGTTCCTTGCTGCGCTGGACAACGAGGACTTTTTCCACACTGGGGGCGCTATTATCGGCTAGAGCCAGATCTACCTGTTCCTTGAGGGCAACTACTTTATCCTTGCGGAAACCACCATCGGCAGTGATTACCACCTTAGCGGCCGCATCATTAAGACGATCGCGCAAAGCATCGGCACTAAATCCCCCAAAAACTACACTGTGGGGCGCACCAATTCTGGCACAGGCTAACATAGCGATGGCCGCTTCGGGAATCATCGGCATATAAATTCCGACCACATCGCCTTTTTTCACGCCTAATTCCTTTAAAGCGTTGGCAAATTGGCACACTTCTCGGTGTAGCTGTTCGTAGGTAATGGTGCGGCTGTCTCCCGGTTCTCCTTCCCAGATGATGGCAGCTTTATTGCGCCTCCATGTCGTGAGATGTCTGTCAATACAGTTGTAACAAATATTAATCTTGCCGTTGACGAACCATTTAGCAAAGGGGGGCTGCCACTCAAGAACCTCTGACCATTTTTCAAACCAATGTAATTCTTTTTCGGCTAATTGGGCCCAAAAAGCCGGGGGATCGGCCTTGGCTTTGGCGTAGAGTTGCTGATATTCTTCAAAGCTTTTAATGGTGGCATTCTGGGCAAATTCGGCACTGGGGGGAAACAGCCGATTTTCCTGTAGGATCGATTCGATCGCTATTTCTGTCATACTGGCAAACGAAATAAATTATCTTGCGATCCAGATTACCTTTTTCGGTTCCCCGCGTAACCCCGGCAAGCAATTCTTTAAGGCTATTTTAGGATTGCCCGATCCCTGACTAGCGATCGCCATTTGGCCCCAAGTGTTACAGAGTTTAAAGTTATGTCACCGATCGAGCGATGAACAGATCGCTGTAAGGTAAACTAACCGATAAACCCGAAATTTAACATGGAGAACACTCGGTAAGGAGTCATAATTCAATGTCTCATAGCGTTAAAATTTACGATACCTGTATCGGTTGCACCCAATGCGTTCGGGCTTGTCCCCTCGACGTGCTGGAAATGGTTCCCTGGGATGGCTGTAAAGCTGCCCAAATTGCCTCCTCCCCCCGCACGGAAGACTGTATTGGTTGCAAACGTTGCGAAACCGCTTGTCCGACGGATTTCCTAAGCATTCGGGTTTATCTCGGAGCAGAAACCACCCGCAGTATGGGTCTAGCCTACTAGGCCTGGCAATCATTCTGTGTTTAACATTTAGCGAAAACTAATCTTGTTAAGAGGACTAACCAGTCCTCTTTTTTTTTGTTATACTCCCGTCGCTAGTGAAGATTTTAGTTAGGGTTTGCGGCAAAAAGTACGGGCGAAGCATTCGGATAGAAAATCTACGGTTTCACCGATAAGTTATTGCCCGAATGCTTCGCCCCTACAGGACGCAATCGCCGATCAAGATGCAAGGTTTTTGAGCCACTAGCTTTAAAATCTTGCACCTGCCTCGCCAAACAGGCCCCAAACCCCTTACCTCGTCTATATTTCACATTTATTCAGCAGACCCTAGTTAGGTAATTCCCCAAAAAGTTGACGATATTTTTGCAGTTTTGCCTCCATTTCTACTAACTGCTGATTAGCCTGTTCTGCCCGTTGGCGTTCATTTTCAGCCCGTTGGCGTTCATTTTCAGCCCGTTGCTTTTCCTGCTCCAGTAGTTGATTAATTTCGCTGTAGGACAAAAATTGAGTACCATCAGGACGATAAATTTTTAACTCGTCGGTTAAGTCAAAACGAATGCCTAAACGGGGACTCACCCAATTATTAACCTCACTAACACTGTCTAAACTGTCACCAATTCGCTGCCAAGCTTCTAGACTATTATCATCGGGATCATAGACGTAGTATTCTTGGACTCCATAGCGATCATAAAATAGCAATTTTTTGGCCATTTCGATGGAGGTATTACTGGGAGAAAGAATCTCAAAGACGACTTGAGGAGCAAGATTATCTTCTTGCCATTGTTTGTAGGAACCTCGATCGCCTTTCGGTCTGCCAAATACTACCATCGTATCAGGAGCATCGGCAATTTTCGGCTGGCCTTCCACGGGATACCATAACAGATCCCCCGCTACAAATACCTGGGGATCATCGATATATAACCAGTCGATATTCTGCTTAATCGTTACTATCCAGTGAAATTGTTTAGTATTATCTGCCATCGGTTTACCGTCGCTCTCAGGATAGATAATCTCGTTTTTGTTAACTTGACTAACCATGGGGAATACCTGCCGAACTGATTGGGCTATTTTTATTATATAATAAATTTGAACTAAGTAAGGAAAAGACCGCTCTTGATTTTAGAACTACAGCAAGTAAATTTAGCTATCCGACGGGGCAGTGCTTATCTGTTAGAAGATATTACTTTTAGCATCAAGCAAGGAGAAAAGTTAGCTATTGTCGGAGCATCTGGGGCAGGAAAAACCACTCTTTTGCGATTGTTAAATCGTTTGCAGGAACCAAGCACGGGAAATATTTATTTTCACGGTAAATCGATTAGGGAAATACCGGTTATTTCCCTGCGACAACAGATAGTTTTATTGCCACAAGAGTCGAAGTTATTAGGGATGACTGTTCGAGATGCTCTCGCTTATCCTTTGCAATTAAAAAAACTTACTCCTGCCGAAATTAATCAGAGAATTGACCATTGGACATCCCTATTAAAAATTCCTCAACAGTGGTTTGAGCGCGGAGAGTTAGAATTATCTTTAGGACAAAGACAATTAGTGGCAATTACCAGAGCCTTGCTGTTAGAACCGAGCATACTGTTATTAGATGAACCCACCTCTGCTCTAGATACAGGCACGGCCAGCAGGTTATTAGAAGTATTAAATAATCAAAGTTCAATGACGATAATTATGGTCAATCATCAACTGGATTTTTTAGAGGAATTTGCCGAGCGAGTCATTTATCTAGAAGCGGGAAAAATTGGATCAGATTGCCTCGCCAATCAATTAGATTGGTTAGGGCTAAAAACTCAGTTAATTGATTTAGAAAAATCTCGACAAAGTGACAATTGGTAAGATTAACTTAAAATTGCTGCGCCCTCCTGAAAAACTAATAATTCTCCTGCATTAATCGCTGTCCAAACTTCATTATCAGTTAAGGGTGTAGTGGCAATAATTGCCACTTGATCGCCCAGACGAGCTAAAGCTTGAAAGTCAACGCTCACATCTTCATCAATTAAATGAGCAGCCGCAAAAGGATATTGCCGGATTATATAGCTTAATTTAGTTGAACAATGGGCAAAAAAATGTTCACCATCGCATAAAAGATAATTAAAAATTCCTTGACAAGCGATAGAGTTTGTGATAGTTTTTAGGACTGGATAAAGTTGTTCTAGGGAAGGTTTGCCCTGGGGAAAAGTCTCTCGCAGGGTATTAAGAATTAAACAAAAAGCTTTTTCGGAATCCGTCTCCCCAACCGGTTGATAAAAATCTCCCGCAGGAGGTGAGAAATTTTCTAAATTACCATTATGGGCAAAAACCCAATATTTCCCCCACAATTCCCGCCGAAAAGGATGACAGTTTTCTAGTTTAATTTCTCCTTGGGTGGCTTTGCGAATATGGGCGATAACATTGGTAGAATGGATCGGATAGTTTTTAATTAATTCCGCGATCGGAGAAGCGATCGAGGGTTTAACATCAATAAAAGTTCGGCAGCCTAAACCCTCAAAAAAAGCGATTCCCCAACCGTCTCGATGTTCGTCGGTTTTTCCTCCCCGCGCACAAAATCCCTCAAAGGAAAAACAGATATCCGTGGGGACATTACAATTCATGCCTAGAAGTTGACACATAGTTGCTTGAGTTTGAATATCAGATGCCAGCAAAATTACTTACTGCCAGCAGCCGTGACAGCAGACAGGAGAATTTTTTCCAGCTGCCTCTTGCCTATCCTAGCTAAGAAATTAATCTGGCACTAAGTAGGTAGGTGTTAAAAACTGTCAGACACCCCCCTTATCAAGGTAGGGTTGATTCATGAATCAACCCTACTATGAATCAACCCTAGGGATTAAAGGGGGAACCATCTTCAATTTAATTATAACCAGCTAATTAAATCAACCTCTGAAAGACAAAAAGGGCAAAAAATCAGATTTATAGCGATATAATAGCTATTTTTTTGACCAAAAAGGTCATTTATTTGCTGTTATTGCCTTTTATCTTCCCGCATCCCTGTTTTAACTCCCATGAATCTGAATCGGGCGATCGAGATTAATTTTTTGGACTGCTTATTGGATAAAATAGGAAATCAGGCCATCTAATCAAATCTGTATCCTTAAGGCTATGACAATTATTTCTCGATCGATCCCCCAATCACCCACTAAATCCTCGTCTATCGGCGGCTGGCGCGGTTTGATCGAAGAATATCGCCAATTTCTGCCCGTAAGCAGTAAAACCCCTGTAATTACCCTCCTAGAAGGCAATACACCCCTGATCCCCGCCCCCTATCTCTCAGCACAAATCGGGCGCGATGTCAAGGTTTTTGTCAAATATGATGGCTTAAATCCCACCGGCAGCTTTAAAGACCGAGGCATGACCATGGCCATCTCGAAAGCTAAAGAAGAAGGGGCAAAAGCGGTGATTTGTGCCAGTACTGGGAACACCTCGGCGGCGGCGGCAGCCTATGCAAGACGTGCGGGGATGCGGGCCTTTGTGATTATCCCCGACGGTTATGTAGCCTTAGGAAAATTAGCCCAAGCTTTATTGTACGGAGCGGAAGTCATCGCTATTAATGGCAACTTCGATGATGCCCTCAAGATTGTCCGCCAACTATCAGAAAATTATCCCGTAACTTTAGTCAATTCCGTCAATCCCTACCGTTTAGAGGGTCAAAAAACCGCCGCTTTCGAGATTGTCGATGTCTTGGGTAATGCCCCCGACTGGTTATGTATTCCCGTGGGTAACGCGGGCAATATTAGCGCCTATTGGATGGGATTCTGTCAGTATCACCAGATAGGTAAATGTGACCAGCTGCCGAAGATGATGGGTTTTCAGGCCGCCGGGGCCGCCCCTTTTATCTCTAAACAACCGGTTGACCATCCCGAAACCCTAGCCACGGCTATCCGTATCGGCAACCCCGCTAACTGGGAAAAAGCTTGGGCCGCTAGTCACGCTAGTCAAGGGCAATTTCATGCGGTCAGCGATGAGGAAATATTGGCAGCCTATCGGATTTTAGGGGGCCAAGAGGGGGTTTTCTGTGAACCGGCCAGCGCCGCTTCTGTGGCAGGATTATTAAAAGTGCATCAACAGGTTCCCGATGGGGCCACCGTGGTGTGTGTTTTAACGGGAAATGGACTAAAAGACCCAGATTCGGCGGTAAAATACAGCAATAATCAACTAAAATCTGGGATTGCTCCCGAATTAACGCAAGTGGCTCAAATTATGGGCTTCTAAGCTAACGTCAATTCGGGTTAAGCAGTGCTTCTATAAAACTCCCTTAGAACTGGGAATTATACCGGCGCGACGGGGATCGATCGCTATGGCCCCACTCATCGCCCGGGCAAAAGCTTTAAAAGTAGCCTCAATAATATGATGGGAATTAATCCCGTCTAATT
The DNA here is from genome assembly GCF_020246405.1 of Microcystis sp. M083S1. NCBI lineage: Bacteria > Bacillati > Cyanobacteriota > Cyanophyceae > Chroococcales > Microcystaceae > Microcystis > Microcystis sp. M083S1. The sequence goes on along the minus strand of NZ_JADBTB010000014.1, from coordinate 45,388 downwards.
GGCGAATATGTAGGGTCATTTGACTGTGATTGACCAAAGCAACGAAAAATTCCCGCACTAGCTGAGTATCGTAGGTTCCCACTCTTTGGGTGGGAATTTCTAGACCATAACTGAGGTGGGGGCGACCGGAAAAATCGAGGGCAACCTGCACTAAAGCTTCATCGAGAGGGGCGACAAAATGCCCGAAACGGACGATGCCTTTTTTGTCCCCCAAAGCTTGCAGTAAAGCTTGTCCGAGGGTGATTCCCACGTCTTCATTGGTGTGATGGTCATCAATTTCTAGATCTCCAGTGGCACGCACATCGAGATCGATCGCAGCGTGGGAGGCGATTTGCTGCAACATATGATCAAGAAAAGGAATTCCTGTCTGGGCGCGACAATTGCCGCTACCATCAAGATCGATCGTCACCTGTACATCGGTTTCTTTGGTAGTACGACTAACCGAGGCGCGACGGCAAGGTGAGACAAAAGAATCGGGTATCTGGGAAGTGGAAATCATTGAAGTAAAAATAAGTAGGTAGCCGTTAAAAATTATCAGATGCCCCCCTTATTAAGGGGGGATTAAGGGGGGATCGGCACCCCCTTATTAAGGGGGGATTAAGGGGGGATCGGCACCCCCTTATTAAGGGGGGATTAAGGGGGGATCGGCATCCCCTTATTAAGGGGGGATTAAGGGGGGATCGAATCATTGACTAGGGAGATGAGAGTTTTTTTCAGTGATCAGTAAACCTAAAACTCACATCTGATAACTGATCACTGATAACTGATCACTGATCACTGAAAAGGCCTAACTTTCTGGTTCAGTTTTAGCTTCCGCCGGCGGACCGGGGGGCAAAGCTTCCTCGCTCAGGGGTTGAGGATTTTGGCTAGTGGGGGGACTAGCGGGGGAAACCTCCGGCTGATTGAGAGCGGGGGTTTGGGGGGGAGCTTCTGGGGCTTTTTCTTCGATTATCGCTTCTTTGGGCGGTTCTGGCTGGGTTTGGACTGGATTTGGCCCTGTGGTTGCGGGGGGGTTGACGTTATCCGGTTGGGGACTAACGGCGGGTTGCGGGGTTTGATTGGGACGAAGCGGGGTTTCAGTTGCCGGCGTTACGGGGGGGGAGTTACGCGTATTGAGGTTACTACCCTCCGGTTTTGGGGGATTAGCGATCGCACCTCGGCACACTTCCGGGTTAGGGGCAAAACTGACTCGCACCTGATAGATTCTCGACTCACCACTGGGATTATTAAAACGAGTTGATCTCACTTCCCCAGCCGCCTGTTGATTGAAAATCGGGAAGCCAGCACTTTTAATTAACTGGGGTTCACTGCTGAGGCGGCCTTGACCATCCACCGTCACCCCATAAACCGCCGTCCCCGCTAATTGACGGGAACAAGCCGTGGCGGGATAATTACCGGTCAAATTGACGGTAGTTATACCTCTGCTGCCCTGATTGGGCTGATTTAGTTCATTTAAGGCGTTAGGATTAGTTTTTTGGACTCTGGCCAGCCAATCCACCTGATTTCTCATGGCCTCTTCGTTACTGGTATTGCTTTTGTCTGCCTCTAGGGAGCGCAAACGTTCTCGCATTTCCCACATTAATTGTTGACGACGCTGTTCATCAATGGGCGATTGACCATTCGGCTCCGAAGTGCGGGCCAAGGAATTGTTTAATTGTTCCTGTGCCTGTTGCGATGCACTACGGGGCGAATTTCGCAATTCATCTGGAGTTAGATTATCTCGGTAGGGATCGAAGTAAGGCTGGAGCTGCTGGTTATTAGTCCCCCTAGGCCGATTATTATTCTCTGACAGGGTGGGAACAGAAGGAGGACTAGGTAAACTGGGGGTAGAAGTGGGAAAATTGCGAGGAATCGGTAATCTACCCGAGGAGGAGATAGATGCGGCGGGAGGAGAATAGATATTGACGGAGGGTAAAGGAGGTAAGGAAGGTAAGGGGGGAAGGGAAGAAACCGAGGGTAAAGGAGGTAAGGTGCTGTTATGGATGCCATCCATGGCGGGGAGAGGAGGCAAAGAGGAAGAAGACGAATTGAGGTTAGGCAGTCCGGGTAAGCTGGACAGGGAGGAGTCAAGACTGGGAAGACGTGACTGCTCTAGAGGATTCAATTCAATCAGATTGACGTTGCGTAATTCCTTTTTTGGCTCCTGCGCTGGATTATTGAGGAAATTAGGTAAGATAATCGCTAAAATTAGGGCATGAATACCAAGAGAAGCGGCGAACGAGAGATTATTAGAGTTAATTAGTTTATTTTCTTCGGTTTCTAGACCAAAATAGGAGGATGTCATAATCTAGTTAATTGAGCAGCGCCTGGAGGGGGAAAGTTAACTCTATTCTAATCGTCAAGGCGATTTTTTTTCTTGAGGGCGGGGAATTAATTGGTGTCAGTACCCCACCACCCCACACCCCACACCCCACACCCTGCCCCTAGGAAAAACTTTTTCAGCCAACCCTACTTATACTGCGATCGAGCCACAGCTTTTAATTTGGGATATAATTCCGAAGGGTCTAACAAAGGGATAAACTCATCGATTACCGGTTTAAAATTAGCCGAAAAATTCTCCCTAGTTCCATGACCGTTAGGCGATTTAGGCAATGATTCTAATTCAGGGAATTTGGGCGTTTCTGGGGTTAACTGCGAGAATAATTCCTCCACATCACTCATCCCTTTGCGAGGATCATCAAAAAGAGAAGTTTCTAAGTTGAATAAAGAATCTTTACCCATGGCTACTGTGCCATTATTATCGGTTTTTCCCGCTTGTGGCTCTGGATAAGGCCGCTCAAGGGTGGTAGAAAGTATATTGACCTTTTCCTGTTCAGGGACAACTGCTGTTTTTTTGCCATTTAACTGGGAATCTGGCAAGTTTTTACAAACCAAGCGCTCGAATTCCCCCGTAAAATGAAAGGTAGGATGGCCGCGACGGTGCCAAATTTTGAGAATTTCCTCCACCGAAATGACTTTGTAACGTCCCTGATAGAGTGCCTCTAAAATCGCCATGCGAATCCAATTTAGCGAATAGGTGGGCAACCAGCGATCGATTAATTCTTGCGCTTTATATCCTCTCATTTCAAATCGATATTGGTTGAGTATAGTCGCTATCTGCATGAGGTTGATCTCTGGGCTAATCTCTGCCATAGAATTTACAAAAACAGTGAGCGCAATCGTTACGGCTACTAGGCACTCCGTATCTTAAGATTTTATTCGGGTTTTTCCTAGCGGTTTTCCCCTATTCTCCCCACACTTACCCTTTCTAGTATCTTCACTCAAGGTCAGTTGACTCCCTAAAATCTGGTTCGCTTTTGACGGCAATTTATCCCCCGCTAACTCCTGTACGGTTTAACGGGACTTCTCTGGCGACCTTAAGATAGTTTTTGTCTTTTCCCTGATTAGGCGATCGAGTTTATACCTCTTTGGTACCACAATCTGACTAATTTGTCAAGAAAAAGGCAAAATTTCATCGATAAACCCAGAGGAGATAGAACTATAGCACTACCCTGACAGCCTACCCGATCGAGGTTTTCTGAGTCCCCAAAAATTTTTTGTTAAAATTTGCAACATAACTTAACAATGTGTTACACTTCTTAACACAAGCATACAAAAGGAGCCTCCCCATGACTGCCCGCGGCTACACCACCGAAGAACAAGGAAGACTGAATAATTTTGCTGTCGAACCGAAAATGTACGTTGATAGTTCCAGCGGTCTCGGTTTTACCAAAAAAGCTGAAAAATTGAATGGCAGACTAGCTATGATTGGCTTTGTCTCTCTTTTGGCCATTGAAGTGTTAACCGGTAAAGGAATTATTGCTTGGATTACCAGTCTCTAAGAATTAACAATCCCGTCGCGCTGTTCGGGGAGTTCAGTCCCCGTCCAGACGGGGTGATTCAGATAGCATAAATGCCCTCAAAAACAGCTTTAGCAGGACCTGTCATGTAAACCCGGTTATCGGTTTGGGACCAGTGAATCTGAAGACAACCACCGGGGAGTTCCACGGTACAGATGCGATCGCATTTGCCCGTTAACAGGGCCGCAACTACCACAGCACAAGCACCAGTACCGCAAGCGAGAGTAATTCCCGCTCCTCTTTCCCAGACACGCATCTTCATATAATCCGGCGCGATTACCTCCACGAACTCCACATTAGTCCGTTGGGGAAAAACCGGGTGATGCTCAAATTTTGGCCCGATAGTTTCTAGGGGAATAGAGGCCAGATCATCCACAAAAGTGACACAGTGGGGATTACCCATACTAACGCAAGTAACTAACCAATCTTTACCCTCCACCTCTAGGGGAACCGCGAGGACTTTTTCTGATCCATTGACCAAGGTGGTGGGGATTTCACTGCCTAGTAATTGCGGCGGTCCCATATCAACCGTTACCTGTTCATTAGCTTCTAAACGGGGAATTATCGTTCCTGCTAGAGTATGAATGCGATAGGTGCGGCCAATGGTGTTGTTAGCCTCTAAACGGGCGATAAATTGGGCTAGACAGCGAATACCGTTACCACACATTTCCGGTTCCGAACCATCAGAGTTGAAAATTCTCATGGTGTAGTCGGTTGCTGCTTGGCCGGGAAGCGCAAAAATCACGCCATCGGCACCGATGCCAAAATGTCGATCGCACATAGCCACGGCTATTTCCGCTGTGATCAGGGGTTCGGGACTGTGACGGTTATCTATCAAAATAAAATCATTGCCCAGGCCTTGATATTTGGTGAAGGGGATTTTCATGGTCAATAAAAGCTGCTCAACAGGAATAATAGAGGATGAACACCTCATCGATAAACTCATTATGTCTCAATTTGATCCTGGTCTGCCGAGTATTAAACAAGTACAGAGCTATATTCAAGAGAAACGGGAAGTAGAAATTAAGTTAAGCACCGATGATCTGCTCGTTGGTCGCATCCTTTGGCAAGATGCTAACTGTCTATACCTAGTTGATCACTACGATAAACCCACTTTAATTTGGCAACAGTCTCTAGTTTATTTAAGACCTAAAGCCTAGGAGGAAATTGGCGATATTTGGCCGTGGGATGCGCCCCGGACGCATCAAAAATTCAGTGCCAAGCAGATAGCTTTTGAGCAGATTTAACGTCAGTTGGGGTTAAGGAGATTTGGCCATGACTTCTAGCAAATAATCAGGTAGGCTAGCGAGGATAGCATCAGAATTTCAGTTGCTGGAAAATTTGGGTTAAATTGCCCAATAAAGTAAAGTCAGAGAGTCGGGCAGAGCGATCGCCATCCAACTTCAGATATAGATTGCCGCTCAGATGAAAAAGAATAAGCGGATTGTGTGCTAACAATTTGGGACACTGCTGTACATAACCTGTTATACTCTTGGGCAAAACGACTCCACCTCGATTGTTATGCTGGAAAATAAGGTCATGGCAGATGCCGCCTCTAATGAGCAGATACCTACTCTAGAATTATCGATCGTCATGCCCTGTCTCAACGAGGCGGAAACCCTGGCCACCTGTATCGGCAAAGCACGAGATTATCTGGAACGACAGAAAATTGCGGGAGAGGTACTAATCGCCGATAATGGCAGTAGCGATGGTTCCCAAGAAATTGCCACTAATTCAGGGGCGCGGGTGGTTCCTATCCAAGAAAGGGGTTATGGTAGCGCCCTGCGGGGGGGTATAGCGGCGGCCAAAGGTCAATACATTATTATGGGGGATGCCGATGATAGCTATGACTTTACCAATCTCTCGCCTTTCCTAGAAAAATTGCGACAGGGTTATGATTTGGTGATGGGCAATCGTTTTCAGGGGGGAATTAAACCAGGGGCGATGCCAGTATTGCATAAGTATCTGGGCAATCCTGTCTTGACTTGGTTAGGACGGTTATTTTTTGGCAGCCCCTGTGGTGATTTTCACTGTGGATTGCGCGGGTTTAGTAAACGGGCGATCGAACAATTGAACCTACGCACCACTGGCATGGAATTCGCCAGCGAGATGGTGGTGAAAGCATCCCTCTACGGCCTGAAAATTACCGAAGTACCAACCACTTTATCCCCTGACGGTCGCAGTCGTCCCCCCCACCTAAAAACTTGGCGCGATGGCTGGCGACATCTCCGATTTCTCTTAATGTATAGTCCTCGCTGGTTGTTTCTCTACCCCGGACTGGCTTTAATGTTTCTGGGGTTTGTGGCGACGATTTGGCTTATTCCTCAACCGAAAGTTCACACCCTTCTTTATTCAGCCACAGCTTTGATTATTGGCTTTCAAATTGTCAGTTTTGCCATCTTCACAAAAGCTTTTGCTATCAGCGAGGGTTTATTACCGGAAGACCGCAAGTTAAGACGATTTTTCCGTTATCTTAATTTGGAGGTGGGTTTGATCATCGGAGGAGGTTTAATCTTGTTGGGAATCGGAGGATCGATATATGCTTTTCAAACTTGGGAAGCGAGGCAATTCGGTACTTTAGACCCTGCTGTAACCATGCGTCTCGTGATTCCTTCAGTGACCTGTCTCGCTTTGGGAATACAGGTGATTTTTTCCAGTTTCTTTTTAAGTGTATTGCAACTAAAGAGAGGATAGATAGTTTCTCAGATACATGAGGTTCGTTCTGGCATCTGAAATACCTGATTAGTAAGGATTATTCCGTGCTTCACCTTGACCAGAAAGGCTGTAAGAGAAAGCAATTTGTCCTCAACCGGAGAAAACCACTCCTATTCAGCCTAATCAATGCTGTCCAACTCCATTAAAACTATCAACAACTATCTCCATAAGTCTGGCATTGAGGTTATTTCAAGGTTAGTAATTTACTAAAAATCCTCTTGTGATATAATCGGCACGACAAAGCAATTATTAAGCTAACCTTTAATCCAGGTAGTAATTATGACTATTAACAAAAAATTGTTGAGGAGATTTCTACATGATTATCCCTTTCAGCCCGCAACTGCTGTCTGGAGAGCGACAGAAATAGATCATGTGATAGCCTATCCCTTTCCCGAGGGATTTGGTCTCGATCTCGGTTGTGGTGACGGACAACTGACCCAAATCATTTTAGAATCTGTCGGGACAAGAAGCATGGTCGGTATAGATATAGACCCTCAAGAAGCGGCTTTAGCCGAAAAATCAGGAATTTACGAACGAATTCACATTACTCCCGCCGATCAAATTCCCGAAAAAGATTCCTGTTTTGATTGGGTATTTTCCAACTCAGTTTTAGAACATATACCTAATCTAGATGATGTGATTGCGGAAGTGTCTAGACTATTAAGGCCTGGTGGTCAATTTTTGTTAACCGTGCCAGGAGATAAATTTCACCAATGTTTGGGCGGCCCTGTGTTACCGTGGGTTTCTCTGGAAGAATATAGACGGGAAGTGGACGAGCGCTTTGCCTGCCTGCGATATTGGAGTGTAAAAGATTGGGAAAATCATCTTCTTCCTCATGGTCTTCAAATTGAACGGGCTACAGAATATCAGACCGCCAGCGAAGTAAGAAGATGGGAAACAATCGCCCGTTATACGTCAGGTATCATTTACGGATTGATGAAACGCAGTAAACAGCCGATCGAAATTCAGCGCTCTTTGGGAGTTAGAAAAGCGAGTGCTAAAATGCCTTGGTTTTTAGCCCGTATTCTCGCTAACTTGTTGAGCTTTAATCTAGATAAACCTGATTCTAGAAAGGTGGAATTAATGGGAGGATTGATGATTTTGGCTCGGAAGATCTAAAAGAATATGGGCGAACGGATTACCGCACTATCCATTCAGTTGCGGTGATCGATTCACTTCAAGTTTAGCTATTACATACCGCTTATAACCTCCTCTGTGCTATTTCCGCCCGCTTTTCCTTCCCTCGATCATGTCGGAGTACAAAATCAATAACTTATCTTTAAATCAATGACATGGAAAATTATCGATATAGTGGCTTTGATTATCTTCGAGGAATTGCCTGTGTGTTAGTCGTTCTGTGGCATTCTGGAGGATTAGACTTTTTACTATCTTTCGAGTTTATAAGAGAACTTACCCGTGTTTTTTATTATAACTTTTGTCTATTGTCGGTTCCCATTTTCTTTCAAATTTCTCTATTTTTGACCTATAGTAAAGGTGCCAGCTTTCAATATATCAAGAATAGAAAAGTTCCGCAGTTATTAAAAATATATTTTTTTTGGACGATTCTCGGAGCGATTGCGATATATATTCTGGGTGGCAGGATAAATTTCCCCTTTTCCCGAGGACTTGTCGGATCGATCATGTGGTTATTGCGAGGTGGAATCCGAATCGAACTATATTTCTTGGTATCCTTAATCCTAATCACCTCTTTAGTTTTTTTGAATCAATTTGTTTTTAGAGAAACAAAAAAATCTCTCGAATTACAGTTGATTTTACTACTATTTTCTTCGTCTCTCCTGTATATATATAAATTTGATTACTGGAATCCCTTGAACTTTATACCTTATATATTCTCATCTTTAATTATTTATGAATTTAGTAAAAATGGGATGTTTCTTGCCTCCACAACAAAAACAAGGACGATTAGCATATCGTTTTCGATTCTATTCATCCTGCTATCTATTGTAGAGTGGTTATGGTTATATGATCCGAAAGCTCAATTTTTGTTGCCGCCATACTCCCGAATCTCTTTGGTTATAGGAAGCTCTTTGATTTTACACCTGTCCTTAAAAATAAAATATAAACCCCCAGGTTTCCTGCTGCTTATTTCGAGTTATTCTCTGGGGATTTACTGTATACATTTTAATTTTATATACCCAGTCAACTACTTCAACCGACTATGGAACAACCTTTGGCCAAGTTTACCTGCAAAGCTAGAAAACAGTCTGACTTTTCTGACGATATTACTGCTATCCATCTTTTTTGTTTTCCTGTTAAGAAGAATCAAAATACTCAAGGGACTTACCTAACTATTGATGGTGAAAATTACCCAACTTCATCTTTCATAAATTAAACAAATATTATGGGGGAATTTACTGAATAATCTGAATCGTTCTGGAAATCATGTTATACTAAAGTGCCTCAGGGTAATTGATTGAAATTGTCTTTTGTCACTCCCAGAGTCAGAAGGTCAAGTGAGCATCTAGAAATCTAGGATTTTCTCTCGATCAATCAGAACGATAAATTTAAACCGTTGTCTGCTAGAAATTAAAATATGTCTCGAACTGTAGCGTCTAAGGAGTAATTAAGAAATGAAAGCGATCTGTCAATTATGTGATAGTGATCGGTCACGTCTCGCTTTTGTTAAAAACGGGTATGCTCATTTTGCTTGCTGTGATTGCGGTTCCCTGTATGTTTATCCCCGACCTAGTTCGGCTGAACTGCTCGAATTTTATCGACTCGAGCAGGGAAACCATCTGTCTCAATCCTGTTGGCAAGAGTCCCATAAACATAGCTGGGATTTATGGAAACATACTTTACAAGTCGCTCGAAATAAGGCTGGTTCTGGAAGACTTTTAGATATTGGATGTGGCAGTGGTGAATTTTTGCGTTTCGCTCAAAAAATGGGCTGGTCGGATGTGGAAGGAATTGAAGTAATTCCTGAAATTGCCGATATTGCAGGTCAGTTAACTGGGGCCAAAATTTATACTTCCGACTTTTTAGAAACTCCTTTAGCCGAGAATTCCTATGCGGTCATTACCCTCTGGGACGTGATCGAACATCTTAGTAATGTTCCGATGGTTTTAGAACGAATTTTTTCCTTACTTAAACCTGGAGGAATTGTCATTATAGGAACGGTGAATCAACAGGGAATTTCGATGCGCTTCTTTAAAGAAAAATCCCTAACTGTCATGCCACCAGAACACCTAACCTTTTTTACGAGTAAGGGGATGCGGCAAGCCTTAAAAAATCAGCATTTTACAGGTATAATGTGTTGGTCATGTATGATTTACTTGCGAGAATGGACTCGTTTTCTTTCTCGAACAACATCCAACAATACTGGAGATATAAAGGACTACGCAAATGTTCGATCAACCTTGACCGATTCCTCTCTATTTTTACAGCTAATTCGAGTTACCAACGTAGGTCTAAAGATTACAAATCTAGGTGATGAGTTAGTCGCTACTGCTCAAAAGGGAAAATTATAAAGTAAATGAAAAAGAGAAAAAATTGGTTGTTGCGAGACATTTATAGCTGGAAGTTCCTGCGATTTGTATTAGTGGGTTCCTTAGGATATATTTCGTCGATATTGATAATTTATTTGCTCACAGAAAAGCTCAAATTACATTACATAATATCTTGGCAAGTCGCTTGGTTTTTTAGTAATTTACTAACTTTTTATACTAATAAACTTTATACTTTTAATAGTAAAAAAAGAAATTTTTGGTTCGAGATATGGCGATATTATTTAGTCAATTCATCTAGTTTGTTCTTTGCTATAATTGGTGTGTATGTTATGGTAGAAGCTTTTCGAGTAAATTACCTAATTGCGAGTGTTTTAGTTTCTCTAATTTCTCTATTCTATAATTTTATACTACATAAAAAATGGAGTTTTAAGTAACCGATGAAAATAGCGATTATCTCGGAAGTATTCTTGCCAAATATTGGCGGAATGGAAATTCGATATAAAGAATTAGGTCGTACTCTAGTAAAGATGGGTCACCAAGTCGAATTGTACACCTTTCGCTTAAACAAATCCGATCCAGTTCAAGAAAATATTCACGGCATCATCGTCCATAGAATCACTAATGCTTTCCGTTACTTTACCAGCATTTGGGGATTACGAAACTATCCAGATGTTCTTTTTTTCACTCTCGCATTGTTACAGCGTAAAAAAGAACTAGAAGATTTCGATATTGTTCTCTTCAACAAATGGCCAGTCATCCCTTCTCTTGTGTTACCGAGCTTTATTAACAATAAGTTCGTGGTAGATTGGTGTGAGATATATGACAATCGTTTTTGGGACTTTATTTATCGTTTAATTACCTCTCGTAGAGAAATGTTACACATCTGTGTGAATCAAAAAATTTGTGATATTCTTCAGGAAAAGTACAAAGTAATCCCTCGAAGAACTAGAGCCATTCTGAGTGGCATAGATTCTCGAAAGTTCACCTGCAATATTGACAAAAAGCAAAATAAGAAAATTTTATTTTTAGGTAGGCTCGCCAAGCATAAAAACCCCGAGTTAGTCATTAAAGCTTTTCTAAAAAAATCCTTAAATACTCAAGGTTATTACCTCGACATCGTAGGAGGGGGGCCTTTATATAGCGAACTCAAAAAACACTACGATGGCAGCAATAACATTACTATTCATGGGACTGTAGATGAAGTCGACAAAGAGAATTTTCTCAAACAGGCGAGTTTATTAGTCCTACCGTCTCGGCGAGAGGGATTTCCCGTGGTTTGTGCGGAAGGGTCGGCTGCAGGTACACCAACTCTCACCGTATTGTATCCTGATAACGGAACCGTGAACGTAGTCACTCAATTCGGCATCGGTTGGATCGCCAACCCTAACTTGAACGAATTAGCGGATAAGATCGAGCGATATGGAGATATGGATTATTGGGAATGGCTACCCGTATCCCGATGGTGTGTTGAGCGGGCTAATCAGACTTTTGATTGGTCGATCGTCGCCGAAGAATTCTTAAGCTTCATCAGTGACTCGAATTCTAAAAATTATTAAATACTGGAACTGAGTCTAGAAAAAGTTGCCTAAGAGATCATGAACAGAAAATTTGTTTTGATAACAGGAGTTGCTGGGTTTTTAGGTCGATATATCGCTAGGCATTTCTATCAGGGTGGCTGGCAAGTAATCGGCATAGACACCTCGTCGCCTGAAAATGCACCGAGTGGAATTCTGAAACATTATTATTCTTTTAGGTTACCCAGCAAAGATGAATTAAATACCTTGCTCGATCAATACTCTCCCGATGCCTGTATTCATTGTGCTGGACGCGCTTCAGTCGGTCTTTCGATGAGCGAACCATCGGCAGATTTCTACGCGAATACCCTAGTAACTTTCGAGATGCTAAACGCCTTACGCCTTCACGCTCCTAGGTGTCGATTTATCTTTTTGTCCAGTGCGGCTGTTTACGGAAATCCAAGTTCTTTACCGATAGAAGAATCGCAAAGTTCTTCTCCTCTGTCTCCCTATGGATTTCATAAATTCTATAGCGAAAATCTTTGTTTAGAATTTTCTAAAATTTACAGTATTCCCACAGCTAGTTTACGAATTTTTTCCGCTTACGGACCAGGATTACGCCGTCAGGTAATTTGGGATATCTGTCAGAAAATTTTGAGCCAGAATCGATTAACTTTACAGGGTACAGGTCAAGAAAGTAGAGATTTTATTCATGCCGTCGATATTGCGAGAGCTACAGAAATTGTGATTCATTCCGCTCCTATGCGTGGGGAAGTATATAATCTAGCTAACGGGGAGGAGTGGAAAATTTCCGAGATCGCCGAACTGGTTTTACGAGCTATGGGAGTAGAGTATCCGATCAATTTTGACGGGATGTCAACTCCTGGCAATCCTCTTCGATGGCAGGCTTCGATCTCCAAGTTACAAGGACTAGGTTTTTCTCCCTCTATTAACATAGAACAGGGAATTACTACTTTCTGTAATTGGTGTCGAGCGGAATGGCAAGGACTAGAGTAAAAATCTTTTTAGAAACTTTACAGAAGATTATGCAGACAAAGAACTCCTATTTTTTAGATCTCACTCCTCTAAGAGAATTGATGCTTTCCCGAACCTTCTGGTTCAGTCTCAGCATCGTATTCTCCATTTTGTACAGTATCCTATTCTTACAAATCGCTTTCGGTAGCGAGTACAGCATTCAGGATGACGCACGCCGTAGTATTGTTTGGATGATGCGCTTCTCCGATTCAGAGCTTTTTCCCGATGATTTCCTGATGAACTATTATCAATGGGCGACTCCTTCGGCCCTAGCAAGTCTTTATAAATTGATGTCAATGGTGGGGATAAACGCCATACTTTTTAATAAGCTCGTACCGATCGCCCTAGGTTTAATATCTACCATTTATTGCTATCGAGTCTCCCTACAAATTCTGCCCGTACCTTTGGCTGGATTTATCTCTACACTATTTCTCAATCAAAATCTGTGGTTAAAAGATGATTTAGGTTCCGGTACCCCAAGAGGCTTTTTATACCCTCTTTTTCTGGCCTTTATCTATTACTTACTTCGCTCTTCCACGATTCCTTGTTTACTCTCTTTAATTTTACTGGCTTTCTTTTACCCTCCTTCGGTTCTGGTTGCTTCTGGAGTCTTAGTTCTCCGTCTCTTCTCCTGGAATAACCAAAGATTGCGTTTGACTACAGACCGAAAAGAGATTGTTTTTTGTATAGTCAGCTTGCTGGTTGTATTTTTAATCTTACTGACATATCTTTTCAAAAGTAGTGACTATGGAGCCATGGTTTCTCTGGCGGAAGCTCGAAATTTGTCAGAGTTCGGACAAGATGGTAAAATCGGATTTTTTCATCGAGAGCCGCTGACCTTTTGGACCTGTAATGATTATAGCGGTTTTTTCCCGAGAGATTGGTGTATTTTTAACCCCTTCAAGAGAAAATTTTTCCTCTTACCACCTCAAATTCTACTCGGACTAGCCCTGCCGATTATCCTCTATTATCGCTCCCATTTTTCTCTAGTGGAACGAATCACGAGCGCACGATTTATCCTGCCACAAATTTTGCTTTCCTCGCTCGCCTTTTATCTAATCTCTCACGCTGTCCTCTTCAAGCTATATTTACCGCAAAGATACACGGAACATAGCCTAAGGATAGTTTTCGCTATTGCGGGGGGAATCGCTTTATCGATGCTGATCGATAAACTGTTAGAATGGGGGGGTAAAAAGACTATAGCAAGTGGAATAACCATCATTATCTTTCTCCTACTTCAAGTAGCAATGATTTATTCCTACCTGCCGATTCTTTATTTCAATCGAACTCGTTCGCTCTTGCTGACTGGACTGATGGTCATCCAAGTATTGGGATTAGTTTATTTCGTCGGAAGAGATAGAAAAAAAACACTTCCCGCAAGAGAAGTTTGCTTATCGAGAGTTTTTTTAACCTATATAATGCTCATCGTTATTGCGGTATCCGCACTACTGTATCCGCTCTCTCTGAAAAAATACTATTTTTTCCCAAAAGTTAGCTATATTACGGGAAAGGAACCGGAGCTTTATCAGTTTTTAGCTAAACAGCCGAAAGATAGTCTCGTGGCTTCTCTCTCCCTAGAGGGTGATAATATTCCCTCCTTTGCCCTGCGTCCCGTGTTTGTCCACCGAGACTCCTTAGAACCCTATAACTTGTTATTCTATGAAAAACTTCGCCAAAGATATATCGACTTGATCGAGGCCCAATATAGTCCCGATCTGACTGCCGTGCAGAACTTTATCCAGAAAAATAACATTCGTTTTTGGTTACTCGATCGCTCCGCTTTTTCCCCAGACTACCCAATCGATAAAGTTGGCCTTCAATCCTTTGGATCGGTAACTTCTGATGCGGTAGAAAGACTGCAAGCGGGAACCCCCCTCGTTTTATCCCAGTTAAGCAAGAGTTGTTCGGTTGTCGAATCAAAAAATATTATCCTCTTAGATGCTTCATGTATTCTCGATGCAAAAAACCCGGTTCGGTAGTTGCGCGGGGAGTAGATAACTTCAGTTCGGGTTAAGGAGGTTTTGCCATGAATTCTAGGAAAGAATAGGGCTGACCGGCTACGGTAAAATTAGGGTTTCGGCTGATCCCGAACTCAGGTTAGTTATGATACTAGCTAATTTGATAGCTTTTTACTATCCTCCGATGCTGCCGCTTCTAGGCTGGTAATTGCGGTTTCTGCCGTCAAAATGTCAGGAATATCACTTAAACTGGCAGTTTGATAAACCTGTTCATTTCTAGCAAATAAATTGCTCATATCTTGAGAATAATTAGAAGCGATAGATAGCAAAGCTCCAGCAAAAATATAGAGAGGTAACGGTAAAATAAAACCCTTGGCCCACTGATAAAATTCCACCAACAAAAATAAGAAAACACAACCCACAACCCAGACTTTCATCGCACTTTTTCCCTATTTTTACGAGAAAAGGTGAGCAAAAAGCCCACCTTTTATTTAACTAATTCCAGTGAGAACTTATTCAATCACGGGAGCGATTAACTCGCGTCTTTCACCGGAAATTACTTTCACCTTACCTTCCTCATCGATATCGACCATGGCCGTATCCCCATCAGAAACCCGTCCGGAGAGAATTTCCTCAGCCAGAACATCTTCCAATAGACGCATAATCGCACGACGTAAGGGACGAGCGCCGTAGGCCGGATTATAACCCTCCTCGATCAAGCGTTCTTTAAACTTATCAGTAACAGACAAAGTAATATTTTGTTCTGTCAGACGTTTAAACACATCCTTGAGCAGGATTTCGGCGATTTCCTTGACTTCTTCCTTATTGAGTTGACGGAAGACAATAATCTCATCGAGACGGTTGAGGAATTCAGGGCGGAAATATTGTTTTAATTCCTCATTAACCAGCGATCGAATGCGATTATACTGGGCCTCGGCCTGATTATCGGCAAACTCGAAACCTAAACCACCGCCACCCTTCTCGATGACTTTAGAACCGATGTTCGAGGTCATAATCAACAGGGTATTTTTAAAGTCCACCGTGCGACCTTTGGCATCGGTCAAACGTCCATCTTCAAGGATTTGCAGAAGCATATTGAAGACATCGGGGTGAGCTTTTTCGATTTCGTCGAATAGCACCACCGTGTAGGGACGACGACGCACCGCTTCCGTTAATTGTCCCCCTTCGTTGTAACCAACGTAACCCGGAGGCGAACCGATTAACTTAGAAACCGTGTGCCGTTCCATGTATTCCGACATATCGAGACGGATCATCGCATCTTCCGAACCGAAGAAATAAGCGGCCAGAGCTTTAGTTAACTCGGTTTTACCCACCCCCGTTGGACCAGAGAAGATAAAGGAAGCAATGGGACGGTTGGGATTTTTCAGACCGACGCGAGCGCGACGAATGGCGCGGGACACCGCTTTAACCGCGTCCTCTTGACCGATGAGACGCTGATGCAGGGTATCTTCCATGTGCAGCAGTTTCTCGGATTCGGTTTCGGTCAGTTTGTTGACGGGAACCCCAGTCCAAGAAGCGACGATGTGAGCGATTTCCTCGGCATCCACAAAGGGTTCATCGTTGCCATCTTCGCCTTTTTTGGTAGAAGCGAGATTCCGGATCTGGGTTTTGATTTCCATTTCCCGATCGCGCAATTCCCCAGCTTTCTCGAAGTCTTGACCGCGCACCGCGTCATCTTTTTGTTTGAGAATTTGCCGCAGTTCCTTGTCTAATTCCTTGGCTGCCGGTGGCAATTGGGAATTAATCAAGCGCACTCTCGAACCAGCTTCATCGATTAAATCGATCGCTTTGTCCGGTAAGAAGCGATCGCTAATGTAGCGATCGGACAATTTCGCCGCCGCTTCTAGCGCTTCGTCTAAGATTTTTAGTTTATGGTGCTGTTCGTAGCGTTCCCGGAGACCGTAGAGAATTTCGATCGTTTCTTCTACGGAGGGTTCACCGACCATAACCGGTTGAAAACGTCTTTCTAGAGCCGCATCCCGTTCGATATGTTTGCGATACTCATCCAAGGTCGTCGCCCCGATACATTGTAGTTCTCCCCGGGCCAAAGCCGGTTTGAGAATATTGGCCGCATCGATCGCCCCTTCGGCTGCCCCAGCACCGATGAGAGTATGAACTTCATCGATAACAAGGACGACGTTACCCGCTTGGCGAATTTCGTCCATGATTTTTTTGAGGCGTTCCTCAAATTCGCCGCGATATTTGGTTCCCGCCACTAACAAGCCGATATCGAGGGTGACAACCCGTTTTTCTTCGAGAATGTCGGGAATATCCTTGTTAGCGATGCGTTGGGCCAATCCTTCTGCGATCGCTGTTTTACCTACCCCCGGTTCCCCGATTAGGACTGGGTTATTTTTGGTACGACGACCGAGAATTTGGATAACGCGCTCGATTTCCTTTTGTCGGCCGACCACGGGATCGAGTTTACCCTCGCTGGCCATTTGGGTGAGATTGGAACCGAATTCATCAAGAGTGGGGGTTTTAGTGCGACCTTGGGAAGATGAACCGGCGGCCACTTCGGCGGTTTCCCCTAACATTCTGATCACCTGGGTGCGAACTTTCGAGAGATCCACGCCGAGATTTTCCAGAACCCTAGCGGCCACACCTTCCCCTTCGCGAATTAGTCCTAAAAGGAGATGTTCTGTGCCAATATAGTTATGGCCCAGTTGACGGGCTTCTTCGAGGGAGAGTTCTAAAACTCGTTTGGCTCTGGGGGTGAAGGGAATTTCCACGGCTACGAATCCGGAACCGCGACCGATGATTTTCTCCACCTCCACGCGCGCATCTTTGAGATTGACACCCATGGACTTGAGGACTTTGGCGGCAACTCCCGTTCCCTCTCCAATTAGTCCTAGTAAAATCTGCTCTGTTCCCACGAAGTTATGGCCAAGGCGGCGGGCTTCTTCTTGGGCGAGCATGATTACTTTAATGGCTTTTTCCGTAAATCTTTCAAACATAGCCTATCCATCACCTACACAAGCGACCCTAGATATGCTGATTTTAGCACGGCTTTTTAGTTTAGCCCTCTTTCAGTGATCAGTTATTGGGGAGCGGCCTGGAAACCTGCCGATAAGTGGTTCACCCTTGCATAATCAATCCCCTAGGCTCGTGGTTGTACCCATCCCTCGATCGCTTGACTATTGATCGCCCATTTTCAGGTCAAAACTCGAAGTATAAGCAGATTAAATATTACTAGCTATTGACAAATGAGTATATATGTTGTAGGACGGGGTGACATACAGAAAGTTGACCCCTATCGTTGCTCTGGAGAGTGTTATGCAGAAAGTTGACCTATAATATATAGTTAGGTCGCTTAGTATTTGAGTCATCAATATGTATGCCTAAACTAACGCTTCAAGTCCGAACCCATGACAACTTGTTAGAACTACTCGCTCAATCTGAATCGGGAGCTTGTCTGTATGGATATCGCAGCTACACTAAATGAAATTACAACTTTAAGTGTTGAGGATAGAATCCTTCTGGTTCAAGCGATTTGGGAAAGTATTCCAGTCGAACAGGTGTATCCTGATTTAACCGAGGCGCAAAAACACGAACTCGATCAGCGGATTGAGGGTCATAATAATGATCCCGATAACGTCCTCACCTGGGAAGAGATGAAAGCATCAGTCAGAAAGCAAGCATGAAGTATGTACTGGTATTTCGTCCAGAAGTCCGTGACGACCTCAGGGATGCCTATGATTGGTATGAGAGTCAACAAGCTGGTTTGGGTGATGAATTTATTGATTGTGTAGATAACTTACTCAATCAGATCGGCATGATGCCAGAGTCTTATGCAATCGTTTATCTGGACATTCGACGAGCAGTCATCAAACGATTCCCATATGCTGTCTACTATCGAGTGATTTCAAGTCGGGTCGTTGTGACCGCGATTTTTCATGGTCGGCGTGATCCAAAGTCATGGCGATTGCGAACCTAACAACCCCAATGCACCCGACCATTGAGGTTATTGGTTAGTGCGATGCCAAAGGCACTGCGTAGCAGAGCGCATCGCCTCGTAGGTTGGGTTGGGCAAAACAATACTGGGGCGAAAATAGCTCAATTGGAAGCTTAAAGTTCATTAATAATTATTGATTGTTGCTTATTTTATAGCTGCTGTGGTTGTGAGACTAAACCCATTCTTGCTCAAAAAGTAAAAAGGGAAATATATTCCCTTTTTCTGGCTTTTATGGACCCATATCCTAAACGATTTCGGGTTTAACACCTCTTTGGTCGAGAATTTTCTGTAATTCTGCTTCGTCGGTTTTGGTCAAAGAAGTGCGTAATACTTTACCTCCGTAGGGGGCCACTTCATCGAGGACCTTATCGGGGGTAACTTTTTGGACGAGAACAAAGAGAGCAGATGTACCCGGCTGCAGGGTTTCTCCCAATTCCCGCATAAAATTGTCATCCACACCGATATCACTTAAAGCACCTCCCAAAGCGCCACCAGCAGCACCGAGAACAACCCCCAAGAGAGGGGATAAAAAGAGTGTACCGATTAATAATCCCCAGAAACTGCCACTAGCGGCTCCCGCTGCCGTTAAATTGACCGCTTGCTTGAGTTTAATCTCGCCATCTTTGTTTTTAACCACTACGGCGGCATCTTCTAGCTCGATGAGATGTTCCCGTTGCAGTTTAGCCAAAGTTAAACGAACTTCTTCTGCTTTAAATTCGTCCTCATAGGCGATGACAAATAGATCAGCCATGGTTTTTCCTCGATTATTAGTAAATAAAACTTTTATACACTACTTTTGCCGGATTAAAAAGTTTGAGGTATCGGAGAATACCGAAAACCCATGGGGATTAGGTGTCATAGATACGAGCTTCAAAAGCATCGGGATTTTCTTGACAGTATTCCTCAAAATAAGTTTTTTCCGGTTTTTTAGCGCGTTGGTGTGCCAATTCTGCCTGTAATTCCTCAACAATATCCCAAGCTGCAGCACAATCGGGAGAATTTCCCCCTTTTTCAGCACATACTGCCCGGGCAATATCTCTAGCTTTGATAATCTCCGCTTCTAAATCAAGACTGCGGGGCTTTTCGACGGCGTTACCTTTATGGAGAATGTCACTAACAGAGATAACACCGAGCAAACCGCCTTTAATTACCGGTGCGAAACGAATACCGGTATTAGCAAATAAGCGGGCCACATATTCAACCCCGAGGTCGGGATTAATCACGATGCAGGGTTTGCTCATCACTTCATAGACGCGCACTTTTTGCGGATCTTGACCGAAAGCGACGACTTTATAGACAATATCGGTTTCGGTGATAATTCCGTAAGCATCTTCATCGTGACGACGATCAACAATGAGAGTTCTAATGTTCTTTTCTCTCATCAATTGTACCGCTTTGGCAACGGTTTCAGAACCTTTAATCTTGGCCACCTCCGTGGTCATAATTTCAGCTGCTTTCATAGTCATAGTTGGAGAAGTTAAGTTGTGCCTTTGTTATTTTAGGGTATAAACTGACCCGTAATACTGACGGCTGACGGCTAAAAAACCGCTCCCTGATTAACGCCATTCTACCAGTTGTCGTTCTTGGACGACCAAACCATATACTGTCTCGGTTTGACGGGCTAAATTCGCCCAATGAAAGCGTTTTTCTAGGTCTTGGTAGGCGTTATTAACTAATTTTTGAGCGTATTCGGGATTATTTAAAACCTCTAAAATGCCCCAAGCGAGGGAATCAGGATTATTGACGCGGGTGACAATTCCCGTTTGGCCATGACGGACAACTTCGGGAAAACCGCAGGTATCGGAAACTACCACGGGAACCCTAGCGGCGAAACTTTCCAGGGCGACAATGCCAAAAGGTTCGTAAAGACTGGGAAAAACGGCACAATCGGCCACAGTTTGGAAGCGATCGAGGTTTTCATCGGACATAAAGCCCGTAAAATAACAATGATGCCAGATACCGAGATGCCAGGCCTGTTGCTTGAGTTTGTCGGTATTGCCGCCACCGATAATGACAAATTTAGTTTGACCCTCGGTCTGGGCCAGGACTTTTGGGGCAGCGTTGAGTAACACCGAAACCCCCTTTTCAAAGGTCATACGCCCGACGTAATAGACGATTTTTTCGTGATCTTCGGCATATTGACGACGAAAAGCTCGGTAATCAAAGTTAGGGTCTCTTTGCTTTTTCTCGGCCCGAATACCGTTATAAACCACATCGATTTTATCCCAGGGTGCGCCCAAGGCCCGATGGACTTCATGGCGCATATAGCCGGTACAGACGATAACGCGCCAAGCATTATAGACGAGGGTTCCCTCTTTGCTGCCGATATAGCGTTGGGTGTCGGTGTGCAGTCCGTTATAACGTCCGTATTCCGTGGCGTGAATCGTGGCAATCAGGGGTATTTTAAAGAGATGTTTCAGGGCAATGGCCGCATCCCCTACTAACCAATCGTGAGCATGAACAAGGTCAAATTTTCCGTATTCGGCGATTATTTTGCCGCCTTGTTGTCCCATGCTGTTATTCATGTTGACCACCCAATGGAAAAAGTCATTGCCGGGGGGTACGGGGACGCGGTGGATGTGAATACCTTCCACCAGTTCATAACTGGGGGCCTGACCGAATTCGATCGTGATTAAATGGACTTCATGACCGAGTTTGACGATTTCGGGATAGAGTTCAGCGACATGACGGGCGATACCGCCCACTAATCGCGGTGGAAATTCCCACGCCAACACTAAAATCCTCATTTTTCCCTAACCTCGACCTGATTTAAGCTTGTAGGTAATCTTGACATCCCCATGGTATCTATTTTGGCTCTGGTTTCTTCCTCTAATTGCCACTCTCCCTGCGCCAGTCTTGAGAGGATTTCTTGTCGCCACTTGTTTAATTGTTCCTGAAAAGCGGCCGTTTGTAGATCGTTGCGCCAGAAAATTAGGGCCGATTCGCCAGTTTGCGAATAATAATTTTTCCGCTCTCCAGCGACGCGGAAGCCAAAATGCTCGTAGAGTGCGATCGCTGACTGGTTCGACACCCTCACCTCTAGCGTAGCCCTTTCCAGTTGTCTTTGTACAGCCTTTTCAAGAAGTTTGTAGAGAAGCAGTTTTCCTAATCCTTGTCTTTGATAGTCGGGATAAATTGCCAGGAGGGTAATATGCGCTTCTTCGAGAATTGCCCAAAAACAAGCCAATCCGATTAGGGTTTCGTCCTTCTGGTCCAAGTTAAGAATTAATAATTCACTGTTGGGGCTGTTTAATTCCCGTTCATAACCGGATAGGGTCCAAATACCGCCGAGACTGCTGCGATCAAGAGACACCATGGCGGCAAGATGCTCTGATTTTGGGGTTTTAAGCTGTATTTTTGCCATTGATCGGGAATGGGAGAATTATGAATTATGAATTATGAATTATGAATTATGGTTCTTCGTTACTTGGTATGGTTCGATATGGGGGCATAAATCGACTAAATCCTTATCTGGCAAGAGATTTAATTGATTAGTTCGCTCCAGATCGCAAACAATTGACAAAAATTGCGGTAATGTCTGTTTCTATAAGGGTTTCATCCCTTATAACCCCCGTCCATTGCATAACACAAACCGAAGAACCTGAATTATCAAGTGGGGAGAAGGGGGAGGGTAGAAAAAGCTGACGGCTGACGGTTTCAAGATAACAAAGGCCGAATCTAAAACCTAATTGGTTAAGTTAAAAGCTTTGAGGTACTTAGTTTCTAACCTTCTTTTTAGGTAGGAGAATTGCCAGATTCTGTCTTTTGCCTCTTGACTGTTGGCTCTTGCCTTGAGAAGCTGATCACTGAAACATCACCCATCTTAATTTTTTTTGGCGGCCATCGTTAAGCGTTTTAATCTGGTTCTTAACATTTTGCCAGTATTCTCAAAATTGAATAGTATAGATTGGAATAACTCAATGTACGCAAACCTATGGATGGCAGCTTAATCCTGTTCAATATTCTCAATCCGCCGGTTTTGTTCTTTTTCTTAGGAATGCTGGCAGTATTTTTTAAATCCGACCTAGAGATTCCCCAACCACTGCCTAAACTCTTTTCTCTCTATCTTTTGATGGCGATTGGTTTCAAGGGAGGCTATGAACTAGCGGAAAGTGGCATCAATAACCAAATCGCTTTAACTTTGATTGCCTCTGTGGTTATGGCTTGCATCGTTCCCATTTACACTTTCTTTATCCTGAAAATTAAACTCGATAGTGCCAATGCAGCAGCGATTGCAGCCGCCTATGGTTCCATTAGTGCCGTTACTTTCATCACCGCCAGTTCTTTTTTAGAAAAACTGCATATTTCCTATGGCGGTCACATGGTAGCGGCCTTAGCTTTAATGGAATCGCCAGCGATTGTAGTGGGTTTAATCCTGGTGCGAGTCTTTAAAGAGAAAAATGGCGAAGAAGAAGCATTTTCTTGGTCAAAGGTTCTACATGAAGCCTTTTTAAATGGCTCGGTATTTCTCTTAGTCGGTAGTGTTATTATTGGTATGCTGACGGGGGAAAAAGGCTGGGAAAAATTAGAACCTTTCACCCAAGGGATTTTTTATGGTGCTTTAACTTTCTTTCTCCTTGATATGGGATTAGTGGCGGCGAAAAGAATTCGAGAATTAGGCAACACTGGTCCTTTTCTCATCGGTTTCTCGGTATTTATTCCCGTCATCAATGCTATGGTGGGCATCCTCATCGCTAAGGTTCTCGGATTTGAACAGGGCAATGCTTTATTATTCGCTGTTTTGTGTGCCAGTGCCTCTTATATTGCTGTTCCTGCGGCCATGAGAATGACTGTTCCCGAAGCGAATCCTAGTTTATACGTTTCTATGGCCTTGGCTTTAACTTTTCCTTTCAATATCATCATCGGTATTCCTCTGTACCTAGAGATGATCAAAATCATTGGCTGTGGAGTCTAAAAAGCCCAGCGGTTTTTAAATAATTCCTGTCAAAAGTTTTCTCTTTCACTTGTACCTTTTTTACTTAACTACCATGCTTGAATCCCCGCATCCTTCCCTACAAACTGTCAAAAAAGTGGACATAATTGTTAGTCATGCTTTTCTGGAAGAAACCTTAAGCGTTCTTGATGTTGTCGGAGTTTCCGGTTATACCGTCTTTGGCAATACTTCGGGAAAAGGCGATCGAGGTTTATCCTGTGATGACTTGGATTGTGATTACAGTGGTAACTACATTATGACCGTTTGTAATAGTGACGAACAACTCGGTCGTCTAATCGATAAAATTCAGCCTTTTTTAAAAAAAGCCGGCGGAATTTTTGTGGTGACTACGGCCCAATGGCTAAGTCATTAGACCTCTTGTAAAAATCAAAAATTGTTCCGGTTGATTAGGAGTCAGTAGTCAGGAGAAAGATAAGTAGCTGGTTATAATTAAATTAAAAATGGATTTTAGGTTCGATCCCCCCTGCCCCCCTTGATAAGGGGGGTGCCGATAGGCGGGGGGATCTCCCCTGCCCCCCTTGATAAGGGGGGTGCCGATAGGCGGGGGGATCCCCCCTGCCCCCCTTGATAAGGGGGGTGTCTGATAATTTTTAACGCCTACCTACTTATTTTCTGGTTTAGAATTTATCTGTATCTGGTCTGGGACCAACAGCGCCGGCGGGATTAACAAAAAGATTACCACCGGCTTCATTTTGGAAGATACAATCGATTTTCGGTTTGCCTTCCAAGGGGCCGGTATAACCAAAAGTATTCATCCGGTTTTTACAACTTTGTACCTGCTGTCCATCGACTAATTTTTGTTGTTCTAAAATTGACCAGTTATTGCGTCGCAAAACGCAACCGGGTTGCATAACCGGTTGGGTAACAAAAACATTAAAGGGGTTAAGGGTGACATAAACCCGCAAATCGGTGACAATGGCACTGGCCCCAAATTGCACGCATAATTCCGCATTGGGGGCGCTGCGATCGATTACTTCCCGGGAAGCGACGTTTTCGGGGCTAAAATTGGCAGTAGAACTGAATACCAGACCGAGACCCACTCCTAGTACAAAAATACCACCAATCAAGGCGATCATGGCATAGTTTAATTTTGCCAATAGGCCTCCGGGGGACGAAGCGCGGGAGTCATCGCCATAGGAGCGTTCATAATCACGATCACGCGATCGAGGAGGAGTATAACGAGGTCTTCTATTCATCGAAATTTCTGTTGTAGCTGCTATGGCGGTCAGTCGTTAGCTATTAGCTTATCACTGTTCTATCCTAGCAACCCGGGGGATAACCGACAGGATAGGTCTGGTATAGGGCTATATCGTTTTTTTTGGGTTAGTATGCTATGGTGGATCACTAAACAGAGTAAGTCAGCCTAATCCAAGTTTCTATGCTAGATATTAGCTAGACAAATTCGGAGCGGAGGAACCACATTTGGGGCGTATTTCTAGATTTTTTAGCCTAGAAAAGGATATCTCTCTATCCTAGCCCGTCAGCTAACTTCGTCGGCGTGGGGGGGAAGACTGAAACATCACTACATTCCTAGTAATGTCTTGATCGGTTCAGTTATGTCGCTGGTACTACTTGATAGTCATAACTTACAGGAGACATTGTTTATGGAGATTCTCATGTCAGCTTACCGATCACAACAATTTTAAGATTTTCCGTAGATAACCATATTTTCTATGAGTTTGCTGTACATTTTTCGAGCAAACTTTTAGTCGTATCGAGAAACCAAGAGTAAAAACAGGATCAAAAATGCTGGAATCTTTACCAATGTGGATTGCTGCAATGACTTTTATTGCAGTCATTGTGGTGATTATGTTCGAGTGGCTTCATATTACCGTAGCGGCTTTACTAGGAGCTTTAATCTTAGTTTTTACCCATATCATGACTCTCCAGGAGGCGGTGGGTTATATCAGTCGCAGTTATGCCACTCTTGCCCTATTTTTTGGGGTAATGGTGTTAGTGAGAGCCTTTGAACCAACGAAAATTTTTGATTATTTAGCAGCACAAATGGTGCTTTTAGCCAAGGGACAGGGCAAATTATTACTAATAGGAATTGTCGCCATTACTACCCCAATCTGTGCGGTGTTACCCAACGCTACCACGGTGATGTTATTAGCCCCGCTAATTCCTCCCTTAGCTCAAGATATAGGCGTGGATTTTGTGCCGCTCTTAATCCTGATGGTTTTCGTGGCCAACAGTTCCGGGTTATTAACGATTGTTGGTGATCCCGCTACTTATATCGTCGGTGATTCTATTAATATCACCTTCATGGAATACCTACAGCGTTTGAGTTTAGGTGGTGCCTTGGCAGTGATTACCATTCTGGTTATGTTACCTTGGTTATTTCCCACGATCTGGCGGACAAAATTCGAGCATTTAGAAGACTTACCCCATCCGAAAATTAATCATCCTCGCGTCTTAGCGGTGGGGGGAATTATCGTCTTTTTGGTCTTATTTTTATTCGTCGTCGGTGAATCTTTTCCTGTACCCCTTGCTCCGGCGGCTGTTGCTTTGATGGGGGCAGCTTTAGCCCTACTTTTAGCCCAGCAATCGAAAATCGATACGGTGCATAATATTCTCCGAGATGTGGACTGGAGTACCCTATTATTTTTTATGTCAATTTTTGTCCTAATTGGCGGCTTAGAAAAAACTGGCGTAGTTAATAGTTTATCGGGACTTCTGGCGATAATTTTAGGCCAAAATATCTTTTTAGGTTCTCTAGTTTTGCTGTTTTTTGTCGGACTTGTTTCCAGTGTCGTTCCGAATATTCCCCTAGTGGTGGCCATGGTTCCACTACTGAAACAGTACCTGGTTAATGTTAATTTAGTCGGGACGGAGGTTCTTTCTCCCGATTATGCCGGTTCTTTTCCCCCGTCCGTTTTACCGCTTTTCTATGCGATGATGTATGGAGCCACCCTAGGGGGTAATGGTACTTTAGTGGGGGCTTCTTCTAATATTGTCGCCGCTGGCATCGCCGAACAACACGGGGGCAAAATTAGCTTTCATACCT
Source organism: Microcystis sp. M083S1 (assembly GCF_020246405.1). Taxonomy (NCBI): domain Bacteria; kingdom Bacillati; phylum Cyanobacteriota; class Cyanophyceae; order Chroococcales; family Microcystaceae; genus Microcystis; species Microcystis sp. M083S1. Next base: position 18,923 of record NZ_JADBTB010000014.1, on the reverse strand, counting down.
TTCTACGCTACGGTTTACCAGTGATGTTTACTCAGTTAGTCGTCTCGGCAATGTATATGTTAATTTTCTTTGTCTAGTCTATCTCTGGGGGTATTAATGTTAAGTTCGCCTAAGATTGACAAGAACGTTAACATCGATTAACATTCTCCTATCGTGCTAGATAATCTGGATTGAGCGGCGATCGTGAACAAAAAAATCTCTGTTTTAGCACCAGATTTATCCGGTGGTGGTGGCACGCGAGTCTATTTGATTGCTCAAGTCTTGCAACAGCTAAACTGTCAGGTGACGATCTATGGCCCGATTTTTGGCCGGGAAATCTATCCAACCCCACCGCAGAATTTACCTGTGGTATCGGTCAAAGGCAATAATTATCCCCAGTTTTTTGGCCAGATCAAAACTTTACTCGATCGCCTCTCCGGAGAGATTATTTATGCGGTTAAACCCCGTCCCACCAGTTTCGGCATCGGTTTACTGAAACGTTTTTTTTCCCCACGTCCCCTAATTCTTGATATTGACGATTGGGAAATGAGTTGGTTTGGTGGCGATCGATGGTCCTATCGTCCTCATCCTCGACAATTAGCTAGGGATATCCTCAAAAAAAATGGTGCGCTTAGGGACCCGAATCACCCTCTCTATCTGCGTTGGCTGGAAAATTTAATTAACCGCGCCGATGCGGTGACGGTTAATAATCAATTTTTGCAAAAGCGTTATGGGGGGATTTATTTACCGAATGGCAAGGATACGCAACTTTTCGATCCCAATCTCTACGATCCCGTTGCTTGTCGTCAAAAATACGGTTTATCTGCCTATAAAGTCTTAATGTTCCCTGGTACAGCTAGACCCCACAAAGGTTTAGAAGATGTCTTAATCGCTTTAGATCAAATTGGCGATCCTGATTTTAAATTGGTGGTGGTGGGTGGTCGCCAAATCGGGGATGGCTATCTGGATAGTTTGCTAGAAAAAGGTCAACCTTGGTTAATTCATTTACCTGCTCAACCGCTCGAGCGAATGCCGGAAGTTGTGGCCGCTGCTCATGCTATTATCGTTCCCCAGAGGGATGAAGCCACGGCTAACGCCCAATTTCCAATTAAACTCACCGATGGTATGGCGATGGCTAAACCGATTATTTCCACTAAAGTGGCAGATATTCCCGAAATTTTAGCTGATATTGGCTATTTAGTCGAACCTCGATCGCCAGAGCAACTAGCTGTCATGATTAGCGAAGTTTTTAAAGATCTCGACTCGGCTAATGCACGAGGACTAAAAGCGAGAGAGCGCTGTATCGCCTCCTACAGTACCACCGCCATGGCGACAACTCTCTCTGGCATAATTACTTCTCTGGAAGGGAAATATTAGAGTCTAGCGAGTAGGATAATTGACCGTTGACTATTTACTTTATTACTTATAGCGATGAATCCTAAGCAAATTCTCCTTAAATATACGCTGAAACACTGGATATTAGTGGTTTCCAGTATTGTTATCGGCTTTGCCAGTACCATATTTAATGGGGTAGGAGCTATTTTAGTTATCCCCTTACTAATTTCTTTTATTAATCCCGAAAATGATATCTTAAAAACTGCCCCCCAAATTATCAAAAAGCTGCTCTCAGTTTTCGAGTTTTTCTCGGTCGATACTCGTTTTTTCTGGATGTTTGCGGCGATATTATTGATTTTAATTCTCAAGCACATTACCAATTTTGTCAGTAATTTTTTAGGAACTTACTTGTCTTTGATTATGGCAAAAGATATGCGAATTGATTCAGTTATTCTGCTGCTAGAAGTGGATATAGATTATTATGTAAAAAGTAAAATAGGAGATATTTTTAATCGTTTCATGTCGGAGATTAATCGGGCTGTAGCATCAATTAGAAATTACATAAACCTGATTAAGATTATCGCCACAGCTTTCATGTACTTGGCTATTTTATTATCAATTTCTTGGCAATTAACTATTCTTTCTAGTGTTTTGGGAGGCCTTTTAGGTCTGCTTAATCAATACTTTGTCAAGAGAGCAAAAAAGTTTGGAGAGATTATCACCGTAACGGCTAAACAGCAAACTAATAAACTGTTGGAACTATTAACGGGAATTCGTCTAATTAAAGCGGTAGGCAATGAAAGATACGAATTAGAATCTATTGTGGAAGATATAGAAGCCCGGGAGAAAGCGGGTTTAGATGCCCAGACTAATAATGCTGTAATCGCTCCGCTCAATGAGATCGGTGGGGTAATTATTATTGCTTTAATTATCATTGCTGGTCGTTATCTTTTTAATGAACAACTGCAAGCTTTAGCGACGATTTTATTGACCTATCTCTATGTACTTTTCCGGGCCCTGCCGATAGTTGGTCAGATTAACAGTGCTAGGAGTAGTCTATTGGGTGATGTTTCCGCAGTAGAGGTGGTAGCGGATTTTCTCATTCGAGATAATAAACCATTTATGAGCAATGGCTCTATTCCCTATCAAAGATTAGAGACAGGTATTCATTTTGATAACGTCCAATTTTCCTATCCCGGTCATCAAGAATTAGTTCTCAAGGGCATCGATCTTTGGATTCCAAAAGGAAAAATGATCGCTCTTGTTGGTGCTTCGGGGGCGGGAAAATCGACAATTGCTGATTTATTACCACGCTTTTATGATCCTACAGCCGGGAGGATTCTTTTTGACGGTCAAGATTTACGCGATTATGAGGTCAAATCTCTGAGAAAAGCCATGGGAATAGTCAGTCAAGATACTTTTCTCTTTAATAATTCTCTCCGTTTTAATATTGCCTACGGATTAACCGATGTTAGTGATGCAGAAATTGTAGCAGCGACAAAAAGGGCGAATGCCTACGAGTTTATCTCCAAACTGCCGGAAGGACTGGATACGGAAATTGGCGATCGGGGAGTGAGACTTTCGGGAGGACAAAAACAAAGATTAGCGATCGCTCGTGCCTTACTGCGAGATCCGGATATTCTCATTCTTGATGAAGCTACCAGTGCTTTGGATACAATTTCTGAGCGTTTAGTACAGGAAGCGATCGATGAACTCTGTCGCGAGCGTACTACTCTTGTGATCGCTCACCGTCTTTCCACTGTTCAAAAAGCCTATCAAATTGTGGTGCTGGACAAAGGAAAAGTGGCAGAAATCGGCAATCACGAGGAATTATTAGCTCAAGGCGGTCATTATGCCCGTTTACACGCTCTGCAATTTAGTGATAGCAAAGAGGCCGACTCTAAGAATAGGGAAGATGAGCAAAAAAGAAAAGCTTATTTATCCTACGAAGCGAGAAGCAGTCTTAATAGTCTTTTAGGTTCTCTACGTCTAGTATCTGAGGATTTAATCGATGATTCTCAGGAGAAACAGGAAATTTTAGAAGAATCCTGTAGTTCAGCTATGCGACTTCTCCACATTATCGAAGACTACGAGTATTCCTAGACTCGATAGAGCTGCTGCAAAAATCAAAAATTGTCGTAGTTAGTGAGGAGTCAGTCTCGATGAAAAAATTTTCACCACCAGAGATGAAAGAGGTGTCCTTCCCTACACCCTATACCCCACACCCTACACCCTCTTTCAAGACAGGAAATTTGCAGGAGAGGATATCTCTAGAAAAAAACTCTTAAGTTATACTAAAATATTTAGTACATATAGGCATCTTCCCAGACGGTGAAAAGGAATTATTTACCCTTGAAAACCACAGTTAAAGTCAGCACACAACCCCAATTACCCCTACATCTAGTTATCACCCATCCCCAGTATCGTTTTGTCGATTTATTTGCGGGAATCGGTGGGTTTAGAATCGCTTTGGAGAAATTGGGAGGACGTTGTTTAGGTTATTCAGAAATTGATAAACAGGCCATCCAAGTTTATCAACAGAATTTTATTAGCTATCTCAACAGCGATGAAATTGCTTTCGGAGATGTGAGTAAAATCAGCAATTTACCCGATAATCTCGATCTTATTGTCGGCGGCGTTCCCTGTCAACCTTGGTCGGTGGCGGGATGTTTACGGGGATTTGAAGATCCCCGGGGAAAACTCTGGTTTGATGTGATTAAATTAGTCCAGAAAAGTCAACCCAAAAGCTTTATTTTCGAGAATGTCAGTGGTTTAGCTAGTCCTCGCAATCGGGAGAATTTAGAGTTAATTATCGATGAATTAACTAGCTGTGGTTATCAAGTTTACTGGCAGTTATTAAATGCCTACGATTTTGGTTTACCCCAGAATCGCGAGAGAGTTTTTATCGTAGGAATTAGAAAAAATATAGATAACTATGAGCGGTTTAAATTTCCTTTACCTTTGGGTATCCATCCGAAGGTTTTGGATATTTTAGAAGACATCAAGAATATTCAACCAGTTAAGAAAGTCAAGTTATCTGCGGATACTTTATTTAATGGTTTTGTTCCCCCATCAAGAACTCGTTTCCAAAAAGAAGATGAATTAAATGACTTCTTTATTTTTTCTGATTTAAGAAATGGCCACACAACTATTCATTCTTGGGATATTATCAAAACTACGGAACGACAAAAAAGTATCTGTTTAGCTTTGCTGAAATTAAGACGCAGTAAAAAGTATGGCGAAAAAGATGGTCATCCCGTGGCTTTTTCTACTTTTTTGGAAATTATACCCGACCTAAAAATCGAGGAACTAAATCAGTTAGTTTCTCTCGGTATTTGTTGGCAAACGACCGCAGGTAAGTATGAATTTATTAACTCGAAAAATATGACGGGAATTAACGGCATTTATCGGATTATTTTACCGACGGCCGATATTATTCCTACCCTAACCGCTACGGGTGCTAAAGATTATATTGCTACTATTTCAATTACCGCTACTCATCCCCAAGAATACAAACAATTGTTTTTAAAGAAAATCTATAAACCCAAAAAGTTTCGAGAAATTACTCCCCAAGATGCGCGTAAATTACAAGGATTCCCCGATAATTTTATCTATCATCCACAGTCAGCTATCGCTAAAAAACAATTCGGAAATTCTGTTCCTATCACTGTAGTGGAAGCAGTGGCTAGAAATTTACTAGAAATAATTCGTCCCGATTATTAGACTGCGGGATACTGACTCATATTAAAATATTTAAAGGCTTAAAAATCAAATCTTCTTTGGGAATGGGTTGATGATCAGCTATCAAACTTTCGAGGTACAATTCCATAGCTTCTGTAATATTGACAATCGTTTCTTCAAAAGTGTCTCCTTGAGAATGACAACCTTTAAGCGCAGGACAAAAAGCGTGATAACCACCGTCTGACTCTTTTTCTAGAATAACGGTGTAGTTATAAATTTGTTTGGTATTATCACTCATAACACTATCAGTTGTGGATTTTAAACTATCCTAGTTACACTTAAGAAATGCTGGATAAAACACAAAAATTTTACCTGTCAACCCCTCCACCCCAATTATGTCAAAATTATTTGACCAATAGTTGACATTCGATACATTGTTTAACAATATTTACAATACTTTGTAATTTTGTTGACAAATATAAATTTTCCCAACAAATCTTATAGGATTGATCTTGAAGCCCTCAGCTTAATTGAAAAATAAAGAACTAAAAGTGGATGTTCTGATATCTGAAAAATTCTCTAGGTGCTGAACGCTAATAGCTAGTAAAAATCTAACTACTTTAAATTGAAAAAATGATCATGTTTAAACGATACGAAGCTGATGAGCAAGTTATATTTCATGGTGATTCTTTGCCGATTTTATCCAGTGAGATTGATTCTAATTCTGTAGATCTAATTTTTCTCGATCCTCCCTATAATATAGGTAAGCACTTTGCCGATTTTTACGACAAATGGGAATCGGAAAATGATTATATAAATTGGGCAAATCAAATTCTTGATCATTGCCTTCGCATCTTGAAACCCCAGGGAACATTATATGTTATGGCCAGCACTCAAGCAATGCCTTACTTTGATCTTTACTTAAGACAAAAAATGACGATTCTTAGTCGTATTATCTGGCATTATGATAGTTCAGGAGTACAAGCAACAAAATACTTTGGTTCGATGTATGAACCAATACTTCACTGTGTGAAAGATAAAAATAATTACACTTTTAATTCAAAGGATATTAAGATAGAAGCAAAAACTGGAGCAAAACGAAAACTAATTGATTATAGAAAAGCGATTCCGAGTCAATACAATACAGAGAAAGTACCAGGCAATGTCTGGTATTTCCCTAGGGTAAGATATCGCATGGATGAATACGAAAATCATCCCTCACAAAAACCTGAATCATTGCTAGAAAGAATTATTTTGGCCAGCACTGACAAGAGTGGAATTGTGCTTGATCCCTTTGCAGGAACTTTTACAGCTGCAGCTGTAGCTAAACGTTTGGGAAGAATTTCTATTAGTATAGAATTACAAGAGGAGTATTTAAAAATTGGTCTTCGACGGATTCTCGGATGGCAAGAATACAAGGGAGAAAAGTTACTCCCTCCTCAAAAAAGCTATAGTAGAAAAAGCGAAAATAAACAAGAATATAACTTTGTACAGGAGAGTCTTTTCGATGTCGATAGTAAAGCATGAATTCACCAATATAATTATTAAAATTATCGATAATTACTTTCCCAATCAGGGAAATAGCATTTTAAATGCTAGTGAGTTATTGCAATATTTGAACATTAAAACTAGAGCCGCTAATCGAGGTTCTAAATCCCGAGCAGGATTGGCTAATCATTATGCCATTTATGTTTTAGTGGAAGACTATATTAATAATGAGTTTCATCTTAAGGATGGATACGACGAGTATCAAGGCGCTCAGTATATGACACTTTTTCGCAGGCAAAGGGAGCTTCCTTTTGGCAATAAATTACAAAATCATGCTCTCAATCATCGATTAAATCAGGAATTTAAAAAGTATTTTCCTACTTTATCTTATCTACCTATAATTAGAGATGTTAAAACCAATAGATACTGGATTAATGAGAATTTAATTAAGTTTTATCTAGACGGTAATCAAGTTAATATTGCGCCAGTGATTATAGATATAATTGATGCCTATGTGCAAACAAGACAAAAAGCATTTAATCAATTTATCAGCTATTGTCAACAGATGATTGATATTCAACAGCAATATCCCCAGAGAGCCATTGAATTTATTCGGAGTTTACTCAGATCAAACATTGATGCTAGAGTTTTTGAGATTGTCAGTTATGCAATTCTTAAAGAGTATTATGGGTAACAGAAAATATATTGGGGATGGTCGCCTGATCGGTTAAACTCTGAATACTTACTTTTATATAAAACTGGTCGAACAAATGCCAATGACGGGGGGATAGATTTTGTCATGAAACCCCTAGGTCGATTTTTTCAAGTTACGGAAACGATAGCTGCTGATAAATATTTTTTTAGATATTGATAAAGTGCAAAAATATCCCATTACTTTTGTGGTTAAAACTGAGCAGACTTGCGAGGAAATTTTAGAAAAAGTTGCGGAGCAAGCTAAGATAAGATACAAGATCAGGGCAATTGTCGAAAGATATCTAGAATCTGTAGAGGAAGTGATCAATATTCCCGAATTAATCAACCGTTGTGAGCGGGTTTTAGCTCAAGGTAAAGGAGGAGCGGTAATTGCAGAAATGGTTTTACAGAGCCGGATTGAGTTTAACCTAGAATCAGAGCCATAAAGATATCTAACTCCCCACTTAAACTAGAATAGAAAGATAGGAAAGCGATCGAACTTAGAATGACGACCGAAATTGAAAAAGAACTAGAAACCAGCGAAGCTGTCTTGGAAAAACGGCGAAATTTTGCCATTATCTCCCACCCTGACGCGGGAAAGACCACCCTGACCGAAAAACTGTTACTATACGGGGGTGCAATCCATCAAGCGGGTGCAGTCAAAGCAAGACGCGACCAACGCAAGGCCACCTCCGACTGGATGGAAATGGAAAAACAACGGGGAATTTCGATTACTTCCACGGTTTTACAGTTCGATTATCGTGATTTTCAGATTAATCTCCTCGATACTCCCGGCCACCAAGATTTTAGCGAAGATACCTATCGTACCCTAGCCGCTGCCGATAATGCAGTGATGTTAATCGACGCGGCCAAAGGTTTGGAACCCCAAACGAGAAAACTCTTTGAAGTGTGCAAACTGCGGCAGTTGCCTATCTTTACCTTTGTTAACAAAATGGATCGGCCTGGCCGCGAACCGCTGGATTTATTGGACGAAATCGAGCGAGAATTAGGATTACAAACCTATCCCGTCAATTGGCCGATCGGAATTGGCGATCGCTTTCGGGGAGTTTTCGATCGGGCCACCCAGACCATACACCTGTTTGAACGTCGCTCCCACGGCTCTCAGGAGGCGCAGGAAACCGTGATCGAGCTTGGCGACCCCAAAATTGAGGATCATCTCGAAAAAGACCTGTATTACCAGTTAAAAGAGGATATAGAACTACTCTCGGAATTGGGTGCGGAATTGGATTTGCCAGCAGTCCACGCAGGAGAAATGACCCCGATCTTTTTTGGTAGCGCCATGACCAATTTTGGGGTGAAATTATTCCTAGAATCCTTCCTCGACTATGGATTGCCACCCAGAGGACGCAATTCCTCCCTCGGTGTCCTTGATCCCACCTATCCCGATTTCACCGGTTTTGTCTTCAAACTGCAAGCAAACATGGATCCCAAACATCGGGACCGGGTAGCCTTTGTGCGGGTATGTACGGGGAAATTCGAGAAGGATATGGTAGTAAACCACGCTAGAACAGGTAAAACTATCCGTTTATCCCGTCCTCAGAAACTTTTTGCCCAAGATCGAGCAGTTATTGAAGAAGCTTATCCCGGAGATGTGATCGGATTGAATAACCCCGGGGTCTTTGCGATCGGTGATACGATTTATATGGGTAAAAAGCTCGAATACGAAGGGATTCCCTGTTTTTCCCCGGAATTATTCGCCTATCTCAGAAATCCTAACCCTTCCAAGTTCAAACAGTTTCAAAAAGGAGTCTCGGAATTACAGGAAGAAGGGGCCGTACAGATATTATCCTCGATCGATGAATTTAAACGCGACCCGATTTTAGCCGCCGTCGGTCAATTACAGTTTGAAGTGGTGCAATTCCGTCTTTTAAGCGAGTACGGAGTCGAAACTACCCTCGAACCCCTAGCCTATAGTTTAGCCCGTTGGGTCGCCGGGGGTTGGGCCGCTTTAGAAAAAGCAGGTAAACTCTTTAATACTCTAACTGTCAAAGATTACTGGGGTCGTCCCGTCTTATTATTCAAAAATGAGTGGAATTTACAGCAAGTCAAAGAAGATCATCCCTCTTTGCAATTAAACTCGATCGCACCGGTAGGATCGGGAGTAGAACCGCAATCCTAACCATTAATCCCCCAAGACAATTGCCGAACTGGTCAGGACAAGATAGCGACCCCCAGACAACTACTCTAAAGTAGAAGTGGTCAGAAAGTCTCGATCTTTCCTAACACTTCGGATGTCTCAAAGCACTATCGTTGACGATTCCCTCACCATTAGAAAAATTCCTGCTGTCAATTCCCGAATTAATCCCTGTTTAATTCGCTTTTGTTATTTTCTGGGAAATTATCTAGTTTTACCAGCTTTTTTCAGCAAAATAACGGTTACGGGCCAGGAAAATATTCCCCTAACGGGAGGTGTCATCTTGGCACCTACCCATCGTTCCCGTTGGGATGCGCTGATTTTACCCTACGCAGTGGGACGTTTAGTTACTAGACGCGATTTGCGCTTTATGGTTTCCGCTAACGAGATGAAAGGGGTGCAAGGTTGGTTTATCCGACGTTTGGGGGGTTTTCCCGTCAACACCGATCACCCCGGTATGGGTAGTCTGGTCCATAGCGTCGAACTTTTGGCCGCGGGGGAAATGGTGGCGATTTTTCCGGAAGGGGGTATCTGTCGCGATCGAGTGGTTCATCCTCTTAAACCGGGGGTAGCGCGGATCGCATTGGAAGTTAAGACTATCAAACCCGATGCCGATATCAAGATTTTGCCGGTAAGCATTAGTTATAATCAGCCTTACCCCGGATGGGGAAGCGAAGCGACAGTAAATATCGGTCAAGGGATTAATGTGCTTGATTATCAACAAAATTCGCTAAAACGGGAAACTGTCCGCTTAACCAAAACCTTGAGCGATCGCTTAAAACTTCTCCACGAGGATCAATCCCCTTAATCAGCTGTTGACTATCTACCCCATGAGTGGGATTTCGGGGACGGATTAAAATGATTGTTTTAACTATTTTTCAGCAAAAAAGTGGCTTTTCTGGTTTAAATAAATAATATCTTGGTTTTTGCTGCTTCTGGCTCCTGAATACTGCCTCGAAGACCCCTCAGATCGGGGAAGATATCCGATTGTTGCAGGGGGTCTAATGATAGAATGGGCATCAGCGAAAGTAGTTTGTGAGCGAAGTGATCCGATGCAGTTCCAAATCCAGCCAGACAGTGAAATACCCGCCTCTAAGCAATTATTTGACCAAATTCGCTTCGCTATCGCCTCTCGTCAGTATCCACCGGGCCATCGTTTACCTAGTACCCGTCAACTAGCTATGATCACGGGATTACACCGTAATACGATAAGTAAAATTTATCAACAACTGGAAGACGATGGGTTAGTGGAATCCATAGCAGGTTCGGGGATTTATGTCAAGGCTCGCGGGCATGAAAACGATAATTTATCGGGTTCACCCCTATTGGAACAAAATCCAGAAATAGGCCGACTAATTCGCCAGAGTTTGGCTGGTTTTCTCGCTCAAGGTTTAACTTTAGAGCAAATTCGCGAGTTATTACTGGCGGAAATTGATTGGCGATCGCAGTGTAGTTCTCAAGTTCTTGTCACCATTCCCCGTCACGATTTGGGTGCAGGGGAGCTAATGTTGAGAGAATTAGAGCAATCCCTCAAAATTCCCGTCCAATTAGTGGCAATGGAGGATTTAGCCCAAGTTTTAGCCAATACTAAATCTGCCACTGTTGTCACCAGTCGCTATTTTATCAGTGTAGCGGAGGAAATTGCCGCTCCTTTTCAATTACGAGTCATTCCCATCGATATCTACGATTACAGCAAGGAATTGGCATTAATCAAAAAATTACCCACCGATAGCCGCTTGGGGATTGTCAGTATTAGCACCGGTATTATTAAGGTGGCCGAAGTTTTAATTCATAGTTTACGGGGCGATGATTTATTAGTTATGTCTGCCCAAATTCATGAAACGGATAAGTTAAAAGTTTTAGCTCGAACTTCCCAGACAATTATCAGTGATCAGGCGAGTTATACTTTAATTAAAAATATGATTAATGAAGTGCGATCGGATTTAATTCGTCTGCCAGAAATTATCTGTAGTGATAATTATATTGGGGATAAATCAATTCAATTGCTCAGACGAGAATTAGGATTAGGTGGTTAGAGGATAAGCTAGGACACATTTTAACCTCTGAATCTCCCCCCTTTGCTGTTGCCTCTTGCCTTATCTCAACAAGCAATTTAAATGCGCGGGCAGCTTAACTTTAAAATTTATTTTAGTCTATGGTTACTATTGAGAATAACCTAGGGCAAATCGAGAATAAAAGCGAAAAAAACTTTTAAGAAGTATTAACTTTTTTAGTACAATGGGGCAAGAATAGGGATAAGCTCAATTTTTCACTCTCGGACGAGGTTAGATGAAAAGTGCTGAATGTTTAACGGTATCCCCCGGTGAACCGCTTACTGATTGGCAAAAACTGGGATTAGATTTTGTGGCTCGTTGGCAGGGACGAGATGTTATCCTAGCGATCGATCTTACCGGTAGTGTTAACTTTAATGATGAAGGACGCACGCGCCTTGGTCAAATTATTCGCGATAGTTTAAAAAATAACGATTCCGTTTATTTAGTCCCCTTTGCTGATAATGTTCAACCGATTGCAGAACCGATTTTAATTCGGAGTCAGGAAGATATAGACGCGGTTTTAAAGGCGATTCCCTGGCAATCTAGCCAAAGTGCTAAAAATACCGATATTCAGGGAGCAGAATGGCACGTTTATCCCCGACTGGCACGCTTAAATCAGTGTCGTTTAACTGCCAATCAAGCTATCAAACCCCAGTCGGTAGTTTGGATTACCGATGCACCCCTTTCTACCGCTGCGGGGATTACTTCACAACAGTGGATAGAAACCCCAAAAAATAGCCCTTTTCGTCTTGCTAATTCTCCCGAAAGTTTGGAGAGACAAAACTGGCTTAGTTCCCTACCAATTAATCTAAGAACCCAAGAAATTACTGCCACTAACGGCAATAAATATAAACTATCAGTGGTCGATATTGCTCCCACAGCACAAGAGTTTTGCACTCCCGCACCGGGAGGACAAGAAACCTGTTTGATTAATCCTTATCTCTTGAGTCAGTTATGGTTGCCAGCATTGGTAATTACATTAATGGGAATTGGGGGAATAGTAGCGAGTATTTTGGGAATTCGTCACTGGTTGCTGTTAAATACTGCTTGGACTATTGAAGTCTCATCTTATCAGGATGAAGATGAAACCCAAAAATATATTTTAAAAACATCCGAAAGAATTAACATCGGTGGTGAAGAACATAAGAAGAATAGCTTTTCTCATGCAGGGGAAGAAATTCGCTGCTATTTAGAAAGACGCGGCAATCAGTTATATCTGAAACCCACTAAACAAGCAGAGATTTTTTATCGAGGTAATCAACTAACTCAGGAGGTGAAGATAGATAAAAATTACCTGACTTTAACCTATCACCATAACCATCAAGATTTCGACCTACAAATTCAGATTAGTAAAAAATAACTCAGGAGATTTAAACCATGCCTAACACCAGTCAAACCCGCGCTATCAAACGGACAATTATCATCGGATTAGGTGGTACTGGTCGAGATGTGTTGATGAGAATTCGTCGCTTTATTATTGATAAGTATGGGAAGTTATCTAACCTACCCGTTGTCAGTTTTGTTCATATTGACACAGACAAAAATGCTTTCAATGGTTCGGGTTTACCCACAGGAAATAGCTATCACGGAGAAGAAATTCTTCTATCAGCTGCTGAAAGAGTATTCATTAATATGAATGCTCAGGATGTTAACAATCTAATCTTTGAACTTGAACACCAAACCCTTTTTGAAAGTCCCTTTTCCCATATTGAAAGCTGGTTAGACCCAAGACTAAAAAAACAAATAACTTCCATTGAAAATGGTGCGGGAGGTATTCGTCCCGTCGGTCGTTTAGCTTTCTTCCATAACTATCAAAAAATTCAAGAGGCAATTGAAGCAGCGGAAAGACGAACTTTTGGTCATGAATCCTTTATGTTTAGCGGTAAAGTTAATGGTCAAAGTTTTAATGTCCAAGGGGGGTTAAATGTCTTTGTTGTCGGTTCTTTGTGTGGGGGAACTGGTAGCGGTATTTTCCTCGATGTGGCCTACACTTTGCGTCATATTTTACAACAAACGGCCGAATATACATCCTTTGGTTATTTGGTAATTAGTCCTAAACTTTATGGTGATGGGGCAATTATGAGAGCTAATACCTATGCAGCTTTGAAAGAGTTAGACTATTATACCAATGAAAGTAATTCCTTTCAAGCCTGTTATGATAAACAAAATTTCGTCAACATTGATGAAAAACGTTCTCCTTTTGATTTTGCCTACTTAGTTTCTAATCGCACCGCGGGAGATTACCAGATTAATAACAAAGCTAAATTATGTAATGTCATTGCTTACAAGATTTTCTTGGATTTTGCCGATGAGTTATCTCTCCCCATCAAAAGAAATCGGGATAACTATAAAGACCCGATGATTCGTAAAGATAATCATCCTTTTCAGATGTGTCAAGGTTATATCTCCTTTGGACTAGCGAGGATTTATTTTACTCGCGACCGAATTGTGCAGATTGGTCTCAATCGTTTTAGTCTCAAATTAATTAAATTTTGGTTAGAGGGATATGGTCAAAGTCCCAGTGGACAAGAGTTATTAAGTAAGTTCCTAGCTAATTGGAGTACCCAAAGTAATAAGGATTATTTTACTGCCAGATTGGAAGAAGCAACCCTAGAGAATAATAAAACTTTTTCTAAGACTTTAACCTCTTGGAAAAATTCCCTAGAGGAAGAAATATCCAATAGTCAAGATTTGGAGAATTTACCCCAAACCGTCAAGCAATCCCTAGAAAAAGAGTTTCGCAAAGTACAGGGGGGAGAAACGGATAGCAGTCGTGGAATCTGGTTAACTCTGACCCAACAAACTCAACCTAAGTTAATCGAAAAATTTAAGTCAGATATTGACCAATTTTTGGAGATTCTTCTTAATCCTGATAGCCTAGAATTTTCTTTGGAAAATAGCCTATCTTTTTTGGTCGCTTTACAAGTACAGATTAATACCTACAAGGGGAATCTAGAGGAATTATCTCAGGATAATAAAGGGTTTCATTCCTCGGAAAAAATTGATAACATTTGGCGAAATGTTAAACAAACTCTCGAAGATATAAACGGGAAAAAGTCTGTCTTCAAGATGTTCAATAAAAATGCCAATAGTGAGAGAATCAAAGCTGAGTTAAGAGACTACGTTCAAAGCGGACAAAAATTAATTCAGCAGAACTTTAATTTCAGTATCAATCGCGAATCTAGAAAGATTGTTGAAGCGATTCTCAAGCATATTTCCAGTCGAATGCTGCAGATACAACAACTGAAAGAATCCCTATATCAGCTAATCACAGAATACGATAAATACGAACAGGAGTTAATGCAGTTAAATCTCGACGAGATGACTGGGGAAGGTATTTTCCCAGAGGAGAATATTGATAACTGTATCCCGGACAGTAACTCCCGAACTCAATACATTTCCGTTAGCCAAAAAGTCACCAATAATTTAGGCTATAATGCTTCCCTATTCAGTTTATTTAGCCAATCTTTTGTTATTGATAATGAAACTCTCAAAGAGACCCTAACAGCAACAATCGAGAAACAGTTTCAATCAGTAAGCACTAATAAAATTGATGCAGTAATTAAGCGATTTATGGGTCAATATAAACCCCATGATTTTCCTGAACGCTTGGCGCAAATTCTGCGAGAAGCTGATTTAATGTTACCGATAAATGTTAATGATGCTTACTATCGCTTGCATCCAGATAAAGCATTACTAATTGGGACTAAGGACGATAATTCACCCACCATGCAAAGATTTATGAAGACTCTCGAATCTGATTTAAATATTAATCGGGGGACTTCTTTTGAATCAATTCAAACGGACGAAGAAATCCTAATTACCTACGAGTTTGGTGGGTTTCCCCTAAGAATCATTACTGATTTATCTGGGTTACAAAAAATCTATCAAGACCAAAAAAGAATCAGCATTTTACACAATGATTACAGGATAGATTTTGCTGATATTATTCCACCACCTGCCAAATTAATTGAGGAATTAGAGTTTATTTTCTATCCCGCAATTGCTCTCGGTTTACTAGAATACGATGAGGAAGATGATACTTATCAATTAGTCATCGAAGGCGATTTATTTAACAATAAGTCCATCATTGACATTAGCGGTAATTGGCGACTTGCCTTAGAACAATTTGCTTCTCGTAAGGACATGATTAATGCTTTGCAGATACTGCTTAATCAGGCAAAAAATGAGATTTTGGCTAATCCTACCCTATTATTTACTAACGAGGGTGATTATTTCCAGAATGTCAGCTATTTTGTCAACAATGTCAAAAATTTACCCTCCTATCACCCTAA
Organism: Microcystis sp. M083S1; assembly: GCF_020246405.1. Classification (NCBI taxonomy): domain Bacteria; kingdom Bacillati; phylum Cyanobacteriota; class Cyanophyceae; order Chroococcales; family Microcystaceae; genus Microcystis; species Microcystis sp. M083S1. The sequence goes on along the minus strand of NZ_JADBTB010000014.1, from coordinate 3,243 downwards.
TTATCGCTACAAAGATAAGGTAGCTGGACAAGATGGAAATGCTCAACAGGAGGCAAAAGAAGGAATTATCACCCGTTTTGTTAATCAACTGAAAATGGAACTAGAAAAACGTGCTGCTGAACAGAAAAAACTCGAAAAACAACAGCAAAAGCAACAAACTTTACTGGGAACAAATAATAACAGTAGTCAACCCAGTTTACCCGCAGAGGTTAGCACTGCTGATGAATGGTAAAATTAATCAATCTTAATGATGTTTCCCCAGCTATCTGAGGAAACATTCACCCCCAACTCTCTCTATCAACCACAATTCGAGGTATCCAATAACTATCATGGCATTACTTAACCTTTTTCCTCCCTATCTGATTGTTTTAACTCTAGTCTTGGTTATTTTTCCCACCGTCTTAGCTGTGAGAATCCGGATTGCTCTCTATAAACATATCCAAAAGTCAACCGCAAAAGTCAACCGCTTAATTCGGGGAGAAAGTCGCGGGGTTCAACCTAAAATTATCTCTAATCTAGAGAATAGATTTAAGATAGCCAGTAGTCAACTAGATGATGTTAATACCGCAGCTTTGGTAGATGGTTTATACCATGAAGAACAATTTACTTTCATGTCTAAATCTCTTAGCTGCGAGAAATGGGATTATTTTGTAAGAGTGTTACCCAATCTCCTCCTCGCTTTTGGTTTGTTGGGAACTTTCCTGGGAATTACTCTCAATCTGACGGGAATCAGCACACTTATCGATATCAATAATGTCGATTTGCAAAGTTTAGGAGAAAAGCTCAAAACTCCCCTAGAAAGTATGGGGATTGCTTTTATCACTAGCTTAATTGGTTTAGCTTGTAGTTCTGTACTGACTGTGATTAACTTAATCTTTAATACCCACCTTGCTAAAGTAAATCTAATTAGTTCCCTAGAAGACTATTTAGATAACATCTTGCAGCCGACTGTAGAAGGGAATAGTCGCTTGGATAAAGCGGTTAATCGCATGGTGGATACACAGCAAGCATTTCTGACTAACTTTCATACTGAGGTGACGAGAGTATTAGAATCTTCTTTAGAGAAAGTTGCTAAAAAAATTGATGATGGTAATCAGGAAACTGCTAAATTAGTCACTCAGGTTTGTGAAAGATTAACTGAAACCGCAGGAACTTTATCTACCGGTGCGACGACTTTTAAGAGTTCTACCAATAGTTTTGAAGAAAATGTCAACAAATTATATAAAGCAATTCACCACGAAAACTTTGTTAAATATGGTCAGAGTTTGGATAACTGCATTAGTAACTTTAAATCGACAGTTGATAAATTAGTTAATAGTCAAGTTACTGATAATTTAGTCGCAACTTCTGAAAAGTTATATTCTACTCATGCTAAGTTATGTCTAACAGTGGAACATATAGATAGTTTAACTAAATTGATGAGTCAAGCAACAGATAATGTTCATAATACTTTCAAAAGCTTGGTAAGCGTAGAAGCGGAAATTAAAAATTTAGGACAGTCTTCTCTATCAATTCGTAAAGAAAGTCAAAATTTAAACATTGTTCTCAATGAAAGGACTGAACAACTACTTATTTCTCTTCAGTCAATCCAAAACAACTTATTAGAAACTACTCACAATATTAACAATAATTCAGACCAATTAACTGCTTTAGGCGACCGGTTAAGTCGATTAATTTCTCAAGAAGTTGGCCGTAATAATTATCAAGGAGAAATTATTGCTGAGAAAAGTCAGCAAACAGTCAGTTATCTCAGAGATATACAAGCCATCTTAAACCAAATTATTAACCTTAGCAATCAACAGAAAAATTCTTTTTTATCTGAGATGGAAAAAGAAATCAATCAAGTATCTGATAGTATCAAAAAACCATTCTAAGCAACTATGTATAGACGTACTTACTACCGAGATGAAGATAAATCGGCAGAATCCATAAACCCTGTTCACCCCGTCGAAAAGTTTCCACTCGTTGGTGTTTACTATTCACTAAGACATATTCCTCTAAACTTTCTAGAGTTTGATAATCATTAAATTTATCCCCCCTGTCAAAAGCTTCTGTAGAATCGGAGAGAACTTCAACAATCAATTTAGGAAACCTTTTGTAGGTAGCGGTTTCTCTATCTCTGTCATCGCAGGTGACAAGAATATCAGGATAGTAAAAGTGATTGCGTTTTTCTAATCTGACTTTCACATCGGCAAAATAAACTCGACAATCGGAACCCCGCAAATGATTACAAATAATTGTGTATATATTCCCCAAAACAATATTATGAGTATCCTTCGTCCCTGCCATGGCGTAAACTTGTCCATCGATATACTCGTGTTTAATGAGACTGGTTTCTTCAAACTGAAGATATTCTTCTGGAGTGAGATTATTATAGCTATATAAAGCAATCATGGGTTTAATCGTTGAAAAAGCAACAAACTTTACTGGGAACAAACAATAACAGTAGTCAACCCAGTTTACCCGGAGAGGTTAGCACTACTGATGAATGATAAAATTTATTAATCTTAATGATGTTTCCCCAGCTATCTGAGGAAACATTCACCCCCAACTCTCTCTATCAACCACAATTCGAGGTATCCAATAACTATCATGGCATTACTTAACCTTTTTCCTCCCTATCTGATTCTTTTAATTCTAGTCTTGGTTATTTTTCCCACCGTCTTAATTGCTCTCTATAAACATCTCCAAGAGTCAACCAAAAAAGTCAACCGCTTAAGTAATAATATTGATACAGTGACAGAGCAACTTACTCAAGTCAAGGAAAGCTTACAGTCTGATTTAAACCAATCAACTCAATCTCTAGCTTCTTTAACTCAAGACTTCCAGCGTTCCATGACAACTATGGTTGAGTTAGGAATAAAAATTACTGACTTGAATCAAAAATCTGAGACAATCCTAGAACAAAATCAGCAACGCTCAGTCACCGAACAAGAAAAGTTATCTAACATTCAGGGAGAATTAGTAAAATTAATCGAAACTGTGAAAACCTATCAAGACAGTTTTAACTCCGAGTCGAAACAATTAGGAAACCAACTTATCAATAGTCTCGATGAAAGACTCTCCCAAACCTCCGATAAAATCCTCACTGCTTCCAATGCGATTGAGCGCTCTAGTAATAATCTCGATGTGACTAATGCTAACTTGTCTCAGTTAATTGATACAGTGACAGAGCAACTTACTCAAGTCTCTGAGAAAATCCTAGAACAGAATCAGCAACGCTCAGTCACCGAACAAGAAAAG
>NZ_JADBTB010000139.1:0-3825 GCF_020246405.1 Microcystis sp. M083S1 | reverse complement strand
GGTGGTCGAGGGAATCAACAATAAACTTAAACTAATAAAACGGAGAGCCTATGGCTTTAGAAACTTTCGGAATTTTTGGGTTAGAAGTATGTTGTCTTGGCATCTTGTCTGTTGATTTAGCATAAAGGGTAACGAAGAGCCGGAAATATCAAGGGAGATATTGCCTTAAAATTAGGGCGTTTTTTTAATACAGGGGCAGAAATTTGGATGAATTTACAAAAAGCCTATGAGTTAGATCTAGCGAGGGAAAAGTTAGGAAATACCCTCGAAGAAATTATTCCTTATCAATCCCTGTCTTCAGGATAAATTCTCTTGAATTCTATAATTAAGCTGCCCGCACATTTAAATTACTTGTTGAGATGAGGCACTCTTGCACTCTTGCAAAAGGCAACATTAAAGGGATTGAGGGAGATTCAGCTAATCTAAGGATCGGAGGTTAAAATTCCTCTTAGCTTAAAACCCCACACCCGACACCGCACACCCTGCCTCTAGAAAAAACTTTTTCAGCAAACCCTAATTAAAGAAATAGTTAAATCTTGATAAAAATCCTCTTGTTTTAACTCCACTTTTGATTGAGAAGCCAGTAAAAGTAAAGCCCAAAAAATCGCCACCTTTTCCTGTGTTGCCGAGTGACTAGAGGGTTTTTCCGCTTGCCATAAATCTAATAAATACTCAAACTCTATCTCATTTTTCTCTAATTGAAAAAACTTTCTCTGCAAAAAAAAGTCCAGTTCCGCTGCCAATTCCGTCAGGTTTTCTTGGTGGGCCAATTCCGTGATAATTTGTACCGCTTCCCGTCGGGATTGGGGACGGGGTTTCGGGACAACTACAGGCAGTTTCGGTAAAGCTTCAATCTCTAGGGCAATCTGTTGTAATTGAGTGATTAACTCCTGCAAAGTTACCCGTCTTTTTCGCGGTGGTGGGGCGGCAGTACGACGGCGAATATGATTTTCTAGATAACGGGGTAAAGTTCTTAATTCCCGTTCTAACTCGCTAATTTCCTCATCAATCAGACTTTCTTCTTGCTGGTCTAAAGACAATCTTTCTAGGGTATCAGCCTTAAATAAAACTAACATAGAAGCCCATAAAAAAGCCTGTCCTGATTGGGGTAAATTAGCCTGGGCCATGGCTAAATCTAGATCATTTAATAACCCCAATTCCGCCAAAAAGCGATCGATCACATCAATAACCTGCACATCCCAGGGGTCAATTTCTCCCTGTTCCGCCATTTCTAAAAGAGAGGCGATCGCATCACTGGCCGAGGTGATAGTCATGATTGTAGAATCTTGTAGGATCTCAAAGGATAAAATTTAGCAAGCAAAACCATGGACATATCGATCGCTGACCTGCGCTTGGACTACAATCTCGAAGAATTGCTAGAGTCAGAAACATCTGCCGATCCTTTCATTGTATTTAAACAATGGCTAGAACGGGCGGTATCTTCGGGAAGATTGGAACCCAACGCTATGACTTTAGCCACTATTTCCCCGGAGGGTAAACCCCGGGCTCGCATGGTACTGTTAAAAGACTTCGATCCTCGCGGTTTTGTTCTCTTTACCAACTACCAAAGCGCCAAAGGACAGGAATTAATCGCCAATCCCAATGCAGCCCTAGTGTTTTGGTGGGGAGAATTGCAACGGCAAATTAGGATCGAGGGAACTGTAGAAAAAATCAGCGAGGAGGAATCGGATAATTACTTTTTTGTCCGTCCCTGGGAATCCCGTTTAGGGGCCTGGGCCTCCAATCAAAGTGAAGTGATTTCTGGGCGAGATATCCTCGAAAAACGCCTGACAGAACTAAAAGAAGAATATGCGGGTCGTGAAGTTCCCCGTCCTCCTCATTGGGGCGGATTTCGCCTAATTCCTAGTTTAATCGAGTTCTGGCAAGGTCGCCCCAGTCGTCTCCATGATCGTCTCTGTTATTATCGTCAAGAAGATGGCAGTTGGCAAAGGCAACGTTTAGCTCCTTAGTTTGATCTTGACACCTTGTATTGGCAAAATAGCTCGATACTAATTCAATTTGTCATTTTAGTCTTGAGATAATATTAGGTCGATGTCTTTTCCCAACCCGCGCTTTCCTTAGCGATTGGGTTGGGCTATTATGTCATTTGAGAAAGGCAATCCGTCCGCCCTAAAGTTTCAGAAAAACGATAGAATTGAAAGGGTTTTGGTCTGCATCCTTCAAAAATAACTAGAGAATTATGGACATCAATAAAGTTGGACTTCGAGAAACCTTAGAAGCATTGCGGGTTGAACTGAGTAAATCTATTTTAGCCTCTGAGGGTGAGCAGATTCGCTTTCAAGTGGGTGACATTGAATTAGAGGTTCAATTTGTGGTTGAAAAGTCGAAAGATAGCAAAGGTGGGCTGAAATTTTGGGTAGTAGAAATGGGTGGGGGTGTCACCAATAAAGATACGATAACCCATAGAATTAAAATTCCCCTTAAACCCATTGGGAAAGATGGAGGACCTATCAAGACAGCAAGTGATGATATTCCCGATTAGAATTTTATACCCCTAGAAGCGCAATGTTTGCGCTCAAAGCAGTTAATTTGTAGGATGGGTTAGCGAAGCGTAACCCATCACCATCCCAGAAGAATAGGTTACATCAATCCGATAAGTTATGCCCCAATTCCAACCCGATCGCGCTTTAGAAATTGTTGCCCCTAAGTATGGCACTGCCTATCGAATTGGGGGACGTTTACTCTTAACTTGTCGGCATCTATTTGATAATAGTAACGACTGTCAAGTACGATTTAGATCAGCATCAGACTATTCTGATAAGCAGGATATAGACGCTCAAGTAATTTGGAAAGCACCAGATAATATCGATATAGCATTAGTAGAATTACCAGAAACTATCGAAACTTGTGATCCTGTAGGTTTTGGGTTGTTACCTGATGCGAGTAGCACCCAAAAAGTTAAATTTGACTTTTTGGGCTTTCCTCTATTTTTACGGTATTCTGAAGATGGTATAAAATACGCCACAGGGTTACATATTGAGGGAACTATCGATGTGTCTAATCGTGCGCCTCATAACCGTTTGTTATTAAATATTAAAGATAGTCAAGACATACAACCCACCGATGAACAGTTAGAAAGATTAGCAGAAGATCAGTCACCTTGGCAAGGAACATCGGGATCAGCAATTGTTTGTAATGGGTTAGTGGTGGGTGTGCAGAAATGGCATCAAAATCCAGATCGTCCTGAATCTTTAGAAGCTGAATCTTTGGCAAGAGTTTATGACAATCCCGAATGGGGTGAGATATTAGAAAGTCATGATATTGATCCTGAACCTAAACCCGTTATATCCGCTTCTTTAAAATCTTCTTCCTATCGCAATCAGTCCCTATCTTTCCCCTGCTTTGTTACCCGAAGCCTTGCAAGTTGCCAGAGGGATTGGGGATGAATCCAAACAGGGTGAGAGCATCTCAAACGCTATTGACAATTAGCCAATTTTGTGAACCGCTTGCTGTGTGGGCATTTCAAGTGATACCAGTCAATCAGAATAGTTACGAAATATTCACATTTGGTCGATTTTTGCTTAACAATTGAGATGGCCAATTCTCCTCAAATATGCCTGAATCGCTCTCTGGGTAAGCAAATCACATAAAGTTGATTTTGTCAAGAATTGTTAAGATGCGCTTACCCTGGGATGGGTTAGCGGTAGCGTAACATTAGCGGGTGTTGGGTTTCATGCTTCAACCCAACCTTGTATATTGAGAGAGGTGGTAGACCGTCCCAACCTTGGTCAGAAAAGACCGCTTCGTAGCAAGGGTCACCACCATAATCTCCCTGACAAAACTCGAACAGTCGCCGGGGTCGTG
>NZ_JADBTB010000138.1:0-4879 GCF_020246405.1 Microcystis sp. M083S1 | reverse complement strand
ATGGCGGGAGTAGTGCTAGTAATTTCGCCATCGGTGTTGATACTATGGGGTTTACGAGTCTGAATTTGAATTTCTTTCCCCTTAAGAGTTCTCACCCAAGATAATAAACCCTGTTGTCCTCGCGGTAATGTCCATAAAAGCTGGAAAATTTGCCACCAGTGTTCAATTTCTAGGCTATATAAATCTAATCTTTGATCGTCGATTTGGGCATCATGAGCGATCGGCATTCCTCCCCCATAATAACGACCATTTCCGATCGCTATTTGTAGGGTTTTAACTTTGATATTTTGGCCATCAATACCGATCATAGCGGTAAAAGGACGAGTTTTACTTAATACCTGTAAAGCTGTCCAAGCGTAGGCCAAAATCCCCAAACGTCGCTTTAAACCCTTGTTCAGTTTTTGGGTAATTTTCACACTTAATCCTAAACTAGCCACGTTGAAAAAGTATTTATTATTTACCCAACCTAGATCGATATATTTTAAATTACCTTCCGCAATAATTCGACAGGCTTCGGCAATAGAATTCGGTATCCCTAAAGTCCTGGCTAAATCATTAGCCGTTCCCAAAGGTATAATGCCTAGGGGCAGTTGAGTTTCTACCAACACATCCACCATAGCATTAAGAGTCCCATCGCCACCACCGACGATAACTAAATCAATATTAGAGCGATATTTTTCCATCAAAAAAGGTATATCTTCTACCTTTTTCAAAGGGACGCTGATAATTTCAAAATCCCAATGATTGAGCAGATCGACAGTTTGAGCAAAGTTTTCTTTACCCTTGCGCGAGTGACGATTGATTAGCAGTAAAGCTCTTTTAGTCATAGGTAAGTTTCTCAGTAGCATCAATATCTGAAGATAGACCAACACCAGCTTTTTGAGAGATTGTATATAGACTTGGCCGCAACCCGAGCCACCAAAGCCTTGTAGGGACTGAAAACAGTTGGTTTTCCCACAAGCTGGTGATGGGATTTGAACCCGCGACCGGCTGATTACAAATCAGCTGCTCTACCACTGAGCTACACCAGCATTTTTTACCAACCCATTATAACATAAATAGGGTCTGCTGAAAAAGTTTTTCGTGGGGGCAGGGTGTGGGGTGTAGGGTTTTACCCATTTTCAGGGAAAAAGTGCCTAAATTTCCCCCCCGATCACCCCAAAGTCTGGCACTTTTTGATGGGAAAAAAGTCTAAAATTCTTATCCAACAAGGTTTTTAGATTTATTCAGCAGACCCTAAATAGACCAAGTGGTCACTGAGCCTTGTCGAAGTGTGGATATTTTTTCTTGTCGAGCATATTCATCACCCTGCTTTCCTTCCCCAGTCAGCTGCCAGGAGACTAGGGACCGATACACAGACATTCAATGAGTCAAAAGGGATGACCAATAATTAGTTATCACTGACCATTGACCGTTTAATAAGAGCCAGATTAATCCCCCTATTCCGAAGAGAATAGTCAAGACATAAAATTGTGATTGACCGGAAACATTATACTTTAAGGCACTGCCGCTAAAAATCGTCGCTAAACTGACCAAATTAACCAGACCATCAATAATATAACGATCGAGCCAAGCGGTAATTTTGGACAAGCTTCCCACCGCTAAAACCACGGTAAACTGATAGATGCGATCGAGATAAAAGTCATAAGCGAACAAATCTTGCAGGAATCGCAGTATTAACCCGGTTGGTCTGGCCCAAGCTCGTCTTAACTCTACCATTGACCCGATAACTAGGCCAATTACTCCAGAGGCCATCAGTAAGGGAAAACCCCAGACAATAGTGAAACTCCGGTTATTAAGGAGGGGATTGGTGAAAGATAGCCAAAAATCCCAACGTAGGGGAATAATCGGGGCCAATAAAACGATTAAAATCAATGATACCATGGGCAAAGCCATTGGCCAAGCCACTTCCGGGGTGCGATGGGTTTTACTTTGGGTTTGTCCCAAAAAGACTAAACGAAAGACCCGAGTAAGATTGACGATGCTAAGACAATTAACAAAGATTAAAACCGCTAATAACCACCAAGGAATCGCCCATTCGCCACTTAACCACCGTTTTAACGTCCAAAACATCCCTAGGGGCATTAAAACCGTCATCCCCGCGGAACCTCCTAAAAAAGCCGTGGTCGTGGCTGGCATTCTTGACCAAATTCCCCCCATTTCCGTGATATTTTGGTTACTGGTGGTGAGAATTAATGCTCCTGCGCTCATAAACAATAAGGCTTTTGCCACCGCATGGGAGAATAAAATTAGTAAAGCGATATCCACATGACCTAATCCCACCGCCACAAAGACCAAACCGAGATAGGCACTGGTGGAGTGGGATAAAGCGCGTTTAATATCAATTTGGGACAAGGCCATCAGAGAAGTCCCAATGGCCGTCATTGTCCCCAACACTATTAAAACATTGGCAGCGATCGGAGATAGGGTAAACACCGGCTGCAGCTTAATTAAAACATAGGCCCCGGCCGAAACCACGATCGAATTCCGCAGGATTCCGGCTGGATTTGGTCCCTCCATCGCCTCATCTAGCCACAAATTCAGGGGAAATTGGGCGCATTTACCCGTTGGACCAGCAATAAGGGCTAATCCTAACAAAGTCGCCGTCAGAGGCGGTACAGGGTTATTTACCGCCCAATTTTCTAACTGAGAAAAACTCAATCCCTCTCCGTAACTGGACAGAGCCACCAAACCCATCAATAAAATAATATCGCCGACGCGCTTGGTTAAAAAGGCATCTCGGGCCGCAGTTACGACCAAAGGTTGAGCATACCAAAAACCGACGAGGAGATAGGTAGAGACCGTTAACATCTCTAGGAAAGCGTAACTGAATAGTAGGGAGTCACTGAGGGCAATTCCCCCTAAAGCTGCCTCAAAAAAGCCCATTAAGCCATAAAATCTCGCCAAAGACCAATCCTTTTCCATGTAGCCAAGGGCATAGATTTGGGCCAAGAGACTGACGAGGGTAATCACTTCCAGCGTCCCCAAACTGACGGGAGAAAGTTCGATCGAAAGAGATAAACTAAGATCGGCCACTTTTACCCATTCAAAAGCCAGTTTAATCGTCTCTCGATGCCAAATTTGATTAAAAGCGATTGTTCCGTGTATTAACCCTAAGACGGTCATCAATAGATTAATATAAGCCGCCGGCCGCGGACCGGTGCGACTAATAATGCCTAAAGACCAAGGTAGGGTTAAAATCGAACCAATTAAGCCATAAATGGGAATTAACCAGCAAGTGTCAAGGAATAAATCTTTCATTCGGGGGGTTATTCAGTTATCAGTTATCAGTTATCAGTGATCAGGTTTAAGTTTTAAGTTATCAGGTTTAGGTTTTCAATTTTCAACAAATTTAGGCTCTTTCACTGGTTACTGATTACTGATCACTGATCAACGGCCATAAAAAACCAATACTCGATCGAGCAGGGATCGAGTTTAGTCAATTTAGGTATTTTACAGTTAATCCCGCGATCAGGCTAAATGCGCTGTAATAAAGATTTACCGTGGGAATCGGTGCTACAGGTGGCGAATAATTGATATTGACGACTAAGAGCGAGAGCTTGTTCGGTTTCCGGTTGACTCGGCAGCCAGGGTTTGGGATTGCCGTAGGCATAAAAAGCCTCAATACCATCAATACCCAATTCTACCGCCGCCGCCACTAAATCGGCCGCGGGGCGATGGTAACGAAAGGGATGGGCCAGAACCACTAAGGCCCCCGCTTGCTGTAAACTGTTAATGACTCTAGAGGCTAAAGCCAGATCTCCTTCTGGTTTGGCTCTTTGCAGATAGGGAGTCAAGACGGCATGAGCGGGATCGAAACCATAGCCAAGAATATGCACTTCTGTCTCTAAGAGATTCGCCGTAATTTCTACCCCTGTCCAGAGATGGGGTAGAGAACTCTTTAAATGCTGATTTTCCAGCCAAATTTGGGCTTGTCGATAACCTTCGATCGAGTGATGATCGGTAATTGCTAATCCTTTTAGTCCGATATCTAACGCTTGTGTCATCAAGTTCTGGGGACTCATTTGACCATCGGAACAATGGGTGTGAAGATGGAAATTGTAATGGTGGGGACAACTATCATAGCCAATATTTGCCCACACCGCTTTCAGGGCGAGGGTATCTTGAGCTAGGGGTGGAATTGTAGCAGAAACGACCATGCAGTATTAAGGAAATTTCCCAAAGATTACAAATTGTTAACAATCAGCATAGCAAATACCAAAAAAAATTGGGTAGCTGCTGTTACCGCTAACACCTTTAGAGACTGTTCGTCAATGAATATTAAGCGGGAATCGGAGCCTTCTTCAGTCTCCGCGCTGATTATCGGTTATCGCTGCCCCTACAAGCAGATTTAGCTCAAAGCCAATTGAGTCACCGAGAATTTTTAAGCTATGTAGGGTATGCTGAAAAGTTAGGGGCGAAGCATTCGGATAGGAAATCTACGGTTTCAGCGATAGGTTATGCCTGAATACTTCACCCCTACAGGACTCAAAATCTTGCACCTGTTTCCCGAAACAAGACCCTAAAACCCTTAATTCGTCCATATTATGGATAACTATCGGTGGCGAAATAAATAAACCAGATCTAACCGATAGTATCGACCAATTAACCATGGCAGAATGGATTATTTACAAAGAATTTCGCTTTGAAGCAGCCCATCATTTACCCCATTATGAAGGTAAATGTCGCCGTCTCCACGGTCATAGTTGGCTGGGGCGCGTCTATGTGAAAAGTAATCATTTACCGAAATTTTGGGTTAAAGCCCCGTCCTTTTAGGACGGCTTTTTAAACTATATCTTGTTAACTTAACTTTTATTGTGCTATACTGATTTTGTCTAAGTCCCCCCTGCGTAAAATGTTTGTCTTAGAGTTTAAAGTT
>NZ_JADBTB010000137.1:0-15802 GCF_020246405.1 Microcystis sp. M083S1 | reverse complement strand
GCAAATGGAGAGAATTCTTGTCCATTAAGAAATGTTACAAATTACATGGGTACATTAAGAAAAGTTAAGGGGTTACATCCATTGATGGATAAGGGTTTTCGGCTATTATAGTATATATGTATGGGGGGAAGTTCAGTTATATCGGCCGTGTCCCCGTGTCCACCTATTCCCTTACCATAAAAAAATCAAAAAACTGTATCAAAAGTAACAGACACCGGTAAAAAAAACAAATAAGATATGTCAGGATGTCGTGCGCCCACTTGACTCTAGCTAAATCTTATTTTAAGGAGATTTCCCTGTGAAACTCGCTATTACACATCTTGTTTTATCCACCGCCACTTTCGGCCTAATGTTGGCTGTGCCGCAGAACGCCCAAGCCTCAGGCCTGATTCGCAGTGTCACTGCCACAGCACCAGGTTTTACTATTAACTCCCAGGGGAGTCTAGCCGCTACTACCAACGGATTTGGGCTGCAGGGTCCGCCGCTTAACAGGCCAACTCTGACGGGAACTCACGCAGCGACAAATACTGGTATGACTGATCCCAATGCTTGGCGGTCAAGTCTACTGACCGGCAGTACCGTCGGAAACGTTACTATCAATTTTGCTTTCGGTCGTATCTATAATCTTGCTGGGTTTAGTTTCTGGAACCTTGGCGGTGATACCACATCAGCCAATCAGGGAATTAATGCCGTGACTATTCAATACTCCAGCAACAATGGAGGAAATTGGACTACTCTGACTGACCCTGGCGTTCCAGCTTCCTTTAGCAAAGGCCCGGCTACAGGTGTTGTGTCCGCGCAACAGGTCAGTTTTAGCCCAGTCTATGCGACTAATGTTAGATTTATCAACATGAGTAACCATGGCGCGACTGCTCCTACTAACTATCGTCTCGGCTTCAATGAGATTCAATTTACATCAATCCCCGAACCTTCCACCACCCTGGCTCTGTTAGCCTTGGGTTTAGCGGGTATGGGTCTTGGTCTGAGAAAAAGAATTTAATTTTTGGATGGTAGGTGGGGTTATGGGATAACACCAGGTAACCAATCTACTCACTTAGAGCAACCAACAGGGAGAAGTCTAAATCTTAGGTAAAGTTGCGTCAATGGTGGTTGGAGCAACAAGGGTGGCAGTGAAATTTTCGGGTGGAGAATAAATCGTTAAGGTTTCACCACTGGAAGAAAACATCGCTCGTCCCTAGCAGATTTGACATTTTCCCAATCGGGACGCAAAGGATAAAGATTAGTAAGCCCCATAGTTGCCCCTTGCTAGGGGAATTTTTTTGCTGGAAAATAACGTTCGCCCCCAGCCCAGCCAAGACCCTCTAAATGGAACCCGTGGTCGAGAAAAATTAGAAAAACAGCCCTAGAGTTTCTGGCGAGTGCTATAAAGGTAAATAGTCATTTTGATCGCCTACTTGTCCTAACCATGCCACGCACCCAACGTAACGATAACTTTATTGATAAATCTTTTACCGTCATGGCGGATATCATTTTAAAGATACTGCCCGCCAATAAAAAAGCCAAGGAAGCCTTTGTTTATTACCGCGATGGGATGTCTGCCCAAGCTGACGGCGAATACGCCGAAGCTCTAGATAACTACTATGAAGCGTTAACCTTAGAAGAGGATCCTAACGATCGCAGTTATATCCTCTACAATATCGGTATTATCCACGCTAGTAATGGCGAGCATGAAAAGGCTCTGGAATACTACGAAGAAGCTATCCAACTTAATCCCAGAATGCCCTCCGCTTTGAATAATATCGCCGTTATTTACCATTTTCAAGGGGAAAAAGCTAGAGAAGACGGTCAACAGGCCGAAGCGGAAGCACTCTACGACAAAGCGGCAGAATACTGGAAACAAGCCATCCGATTAGCCCCCAATAACTACATTGAAGCCCAAAACTGGCTGAAAATCACCGGGCGATCGGAAATTGATGTTTTCTTCTAAATTGAGGAGACAGGATTCAGGAGTCAGGAGTCAGGAAATTGCTTTTATTTATTCTCCCCAATTGATAATTCATAATTGATAATTCATAATTTCCACTCCCTCACTCCCCAATTGATCATTCATCATTACCCCATTTCTCCCATGATCGATCGAGCAACAGTTGAAAAAATCGCCCATTTAGCCCGTTTAGAGATTGATAGCGGCGAAGAAGAACAATTTGCGCTGCAATTAAGCGGAATCCTCGATTATTTCGAGCAGTTAAGCGAATTAGACACGGAAAATGTGCCACCCACCACGCGAGCGATCGAAATTCAAAATATCACTCGCGCCGATAGTAATAGACTTTATCCCGATCACGAGGTCTTAGTGCAAGAATCGCCGGCCCCAGAAGGGGATTATTTCCGGGTTCCCCGTATTCTCAACACCGACGAAGACTAAATCAGTGACCACTATTTACTGTTTACTGATCACTGATTTAGATGCCATCTAGGGTTTTTGCTGCTATCTTGGACTAAGATCAGACCTAGCAATGGAGACATAATATAATGATCGCATCCCAAGATGTGGCACCATTTCAGCTTATTTCGACCGTAGAATCGGCAGCAACAGAATTTAGGCCTTGGGGTTCTTTCACCACCCTAGAAGAAGGTCCCGGTTATAAAATCAAGCGGATTGAAGTAAATCCGGGTCATCGTCTCAGTTTACAGATGCACTACCATCGCAGTGAACACTGGATTGTGGTTTCGGGGACGGCAAAAGTCACCTGTGGAGATAACGAAGAAATTCTCGGAGCCAATCAGTCCACTTATGTGCCGCAGTGTACCGCTCACCGTCTGGAAAACCCCGGGGTGATCAAATTGGTGTTAATTGAAGTGCAGAATGGGGAATATTTAGGAGAGGATGATATAGTCCGTTTTCAGGATGATTATGCTCGCCATCAGAGCTAAGACAGTGTTTAGGGACTTGCGTGGGAATAATATCCCAATCGATCGGAGGGCGCAAGCTTTGCGCCCCTACAGTAACGGATTTTGTCCACAATGTAGGGGCGAACTGCATTCGCCCAAAAGGTACATTATCAAAGCGCAGGTCCCTTAGGGGGACAGAAGGGCAAGAAACTATATTTTCGCCCCAAAAACCCTTTTAGGTTAGTCTGCCTGACTGTCTTCCCTGTGTTGGCAAGGCTCCTCAAGTTCTAGAAAAATTTCCTTTTCCGGCCGGGTAGCGGTTTTCCTCCATGGCAGAAAAATAAACTTCCCCTAGACCTTGTGTGGGAAGCTTGAGGAAAGCTGGGCTAGGGGAAATAATTTATTCCTTTGCTGGATTAACTCTAGCATATAACTCTGATTTGTCAGGACTATAACAGCCAGATGTCAATTCTATGACAAAGAAAAGCCGCTCATAAGCTGCCCCCGCATCTAAATTGCTGGTTGAGATGAGGCACTCTTGCACTCTTGCAACAGGAAAGGGATTGGGGGAGATTCAGCTAATCTAAGGATAGGCCGTTAAAATGCGTCTTAGCTTATTCAGGAGATTATTTTTATTTGTTCTCCGCTCTCCCCTCTCCCCACCTGCCAATTCGTAATTTATGGTTCTTCGGTTTGTCTTATGCAATGTACAGGATTATAAGGAATGAAACTCTTATAGAGAAAGATATTTGGCGATTTTTGTCAATTGTTTTTGATCTAGAGCGAACTAATCAATTAAGTCTCTTGCCAGATAAGGATTTAGTCGATTTATGCTCCCCTATCGAACCATACCAAGTAACTAAGAGCCTAATTTATAATTCATAATTCATAATTCATAATTTCCACTCCCGTCCACCTATTTTCTGAGAATTCTAGAGGTACTTGTAAATATTTGTTACAACGAGACGAGGAAAAATCTGAGGACAGGGACAGAAGAAAGGATTATCGACGGGGATCAAGGATTTCAGCAGGAAACTGCATTGGGGATCAAGAGAAACCGATTGTAAAGTTTTCGATACCTCTCGCCGATTCTTGTAATAGTTCGATACATATAACATAGATGATTAGCGATGATTGTAAATTTATATTGCGAATAGCTCATCTTCTTCGGTGTTTTCCCTATACTGGTTTTCATCAACTTTGAGCCGACGTGCAGAAAAGTTAGACCACCAAGTTTGTAAGAGGTCAGGAAGATGCAATTAACCGCAAGAAATAACTGGGGCTACGTTTCTTTAGCAATGCTAAAAAGCTTTCTTCTCTGGAGTTTCGTCCTCACTGTCTGTTTATTAGTAGTGGGATTTCCTTTAGTAGTATTAATGATGACAGTGGGAGCATTGTCGGCGATTATCTTACAGTCAGTTTTACCGATTAGTTCCGTGCTTTTAGTGGCGGGAATGATTATTGGTATCAATATTTTGGCTATCCTAATTAGTGCCGCTTTATTAACAGCAAAAGGTGTTCATCCCCATGAAGTTAGCTGGTTGCACTGGTTACACGGTGAGGTAAAAACCTCTCATCAAGCTGTTTATGCTTCTTGTCCCCTAACTTGCGGGGTAGTTCATTAAATCTGATTTTCTTACAGTGGAATTACTTACCTTTTTTCTATTTAGATTTATTTAAGTTTTCAACTGCTTTATCGGTTGATTATACACACTCCAAGCTAGTGCAACCCGGTTTTACCGGGTTTTTTCATCGTTATTGAGCTAAAGCAGTTATCTGAATAATGGGGAGTCGGTCTTCGCTCAAATTAGGTTAAACTTGATCTATTATCAGAAAGGCTGTAACTGAATATTAGAAGACAGGGAGATGAGAGCTTTTGATAACTGAAAACTCACATCTGATCACTGATAACTGATAACTGATAACTGATAACTAACCGGTATAATGGGGGAGAAAACCGGAAAAAATCGATGTCTAGCCTTCCAGAAACCGACAATCCCAGCTACAAGGTCATCTTAGGGGCATTAAACCATTTAATCACCGTTGTTGCCCGTTTACGAGATCCAGAAAGCGGCTGTCCTTGGGATTTAGCCCAAACCCCAGAAACCCTGATTCCCTACGTTATCGAAGAAGCTTATGAGGTGGTAGCGGCGATTAAAAGCGGTGATAAAACTGCCATTGCCGAGGAATTAGGCGATTTACTGCTACAGGTGGTTTTACAAGCCCAAATTGCCAGTGATGAGGGTAATTTTAGCCTAGAAGAAGTGGCTAGAGGCATCACCGATAAATTAATTCGTCGTCATCCCCACGTTTTCGGGGAGCTATCCTTAGAAAATCCCGAACAGGTGCGTCAAAATTGGGAGAAAATCAAAGCTGAGGAAAAAAATGACCCGACTATTAGCGGCAAATTAACCCGTTATGCCCAAACTTTACCACCCTTAATGGGGGCGATGAAAATTTCTCGGCAAGCGGCGCGAGTCGGTTTTGAGTGGGAAAATATCGCGGGAGTCTGGGAAAAATTTGGCGAAGAGTTAGCAGAATGGCAAGAGTCCCTAGAATCTAGCGATAAAGAGCATCAACAGGCAGAATTAGGCGATTTACTCTTTACTATTGTCAATCTTGCTCGCTGGTATAATTTAGACCCCAGTATCGCTTTACAAGAGACTAATCTGCGTTTTATTCAACGTTTTTCCCTAGTGGAATCTGTGGCGGAAAAGCCTCTCCATGACTATACACTAGAGGAATTAACAGTTTTTTGGCAGCAAGCGAAAGCTAAGTTAAGCTAAACGGCTTTTACTTCGAATCACCGATATAGACTCCAAAAGGGTTATAGCTATACCAACCATCATCTGGGCAATAATGCAAGAGCAAGAAATTAATAAGGACAAATCTAAGAGTTTTTGGGCTTCTATTCGAGAAAATCTGCAAATTATCGCTATAGCTTTAGTTTTAGCCCTATTGATCCGCACTTTTGTGGCTGAACCTCGTTTTATCCCCTCCGATTCTATGTTACCGACTTTAGAACAGGGCGATCGCTTAGTGGTGGAAAAACTTTCCTACGATTTCCATCCCCCTCGACGGGGGGATATCGTCGTCTTTGAACCGCCGGCACAATTACAATTACAGGGATATCAAAAGGACCAAGCTTTTATTAAAAGAGTGATTGCCACAGCAGGGGATGTGATTGCTGTCAAGGAGGGCAAAATTTACCTGAATAATCAACCCTTGGCAGAGGATTATATTCTCGAATCCCCTCAATATAATTTAATGCCTTTGCTTGTGCCGCAAAATAATTTATTTGTCATGGGAGATAATCGCAATAATAGCAATGACTCCCATATCTGGGGGTTTTTACCGGAAAATAACGTGATTGGTAGGGCGGTTTTTCGCTTTTTTCCTTTTAATCGTTTGGGGATTTTAGGGGGGAATAGCTAACAGGAATTTTTAGTCTTGATGATGTTGAACAATTAAGACGGAACAGGGGGCATGATGGAGAACATAATTACTCACACTACCTAAGAATAACTCTCCTAGACCCGATCGCCCACGCCGACCGATGACAATTAAATCAATATTTTCCTCTCGCGCCACTTTACAGATAGTTTTGGCGGCATGACCGTAAATTTGCCGGTATTCTCCCTTAACACCCATTTCTCCCGCCTGATTAGCTCTTTTTTGCAACATTGCCACCCCTTTCTGCTCGAATTCTTCCCATTGTTGCCGCCAAAAATCGAGAGTCAGATCATTGCCCTGGGCGGGGTAAATATCGGCTAAATTGGGTGGAATCGGTAAAGGGCTATAATCTTCTTCAGGAGAAAGGACGTGCAGTAGTAGGAGGTTAGCTTCGTACTTACTGGCTAAGGATACAGCCTCCTTAAAAACACTCTCCCCCATCTCCGACAAATCTACTGCTATCAAGATTTTTTGATACATTTTTCCACCTCTGCAACCATGCCTTATTTAACGGAATCCGACGCTATTAGGAATGCGATCGATCACTTTTCTCATTTTCCCATTCTTTGGTTAGATACGGAAGTAGCCGATTACGATAGCAAGACTCCCCGTTTGTCTCTGATTCAAATTCTGGCTGATTCCACGGACTTAACGGGGGAGCGGGTGACAATTTTGGATGTTCTTGATCGACCCGATCTTACTAACTATTTTATCACTAAAATCATGCTGGTTGACCGGATAGAAAAGGTTTTTCACAATGCTAGTTATGATTGTAAATTTTTGGGCGGTAAGGGCAAAGTTAAAAAAATCACCTGTACCCTAGAGTTAGCTAAAAAGGTTCCCTACTATATTGCTCCCTTACCCAATTATCAACTGAAAACCGTGGCTGAATGTCTTTGTCATTTTCCCGCTATCGATAAAAGTGAACAGGGGGGTAATTGGGGCAAAAGACCTTTAACCGCGGACCAGCTAGAATATGCACAAAAAGACCCCGTATATACAGCCCAAATCCACCATCGTCTTTTGCAGCTTTCCCATTTAATTACTCCTGATCCCGCGGGTGAGAATCTGGAAAGATTAACTAATCGTTATTGGGAAATTTACCAGCAATGGAAGATTTTAGATACAGAGATGGAACATCTCAAGGAACGTTTAAAGTCGGCAATGATTGAGCAACAAGCTGCGGAGATTAACGGGTTTTCGGTCAGTTATCAAAATCGCACTGGCAAAAAAGTTAAACTGGCCGAATTAGCCAAAGTTGTCTATTTATCGGGCCAGGATAGCCAAATATCTCTCTCCTTAACTAATGATTTTCTCAAAGAATTGGGGGATTTAGCCCAAGGGTTAACTATCGAGGAAACTCGCCAAAAAATCAGTCAATTGACCATCAAAGAAAGTGAAGCTGACTTGAGATGATTATAGCAGAATAGGAGTCAATACCAAATTAGGTTATACTTGATGCGGATGAGAAAGGCTGTAATAGCTAGAAAAAATTGCTTGCGGGGATAATCTAAATGACTGTAAAGATCGCTTATCTGGGGCCGGTGGGAACCTATTCAGAAACAGCCGCTTTAGCATTTGCTAACAGTTTACCACCCCAGCCTCGTCAATTAATACCCTATCCTAGCATTGCCTTGGCCTTGCGATCAGTTGTCCAAAATCAGGCCGATTTAGCAGTGGTCCCGGTGGAAAATTCCACCGAAGGAAGTGTGGTAATGACTCTTGATGCTTTATGGCAATTACCCGGGTTACAGATTCAACAAGAATTAGTTTTACCGATTTCCCATGCACTTCTATCTCCCAGACAATCGCTAACAGAAATTAAAACCGTTTATTCTCATCCCCAAGCTTTAGCCCAATGTCAAAAGTGGCTAGAAAATAATTTACCTAACGTGCCGATTATTCCCACCAATTCTACCACAGAAGCGATTCAAATTCTCGATCGAGAGGCTAATTCGGCCGCTATTGCTTCCCCCCGGGCGGCAAAACTTTATAATGTACCAATATTAACACAACCAATTAATGATTATCCCGATAATTGTACCCGTTTTTGGGTAATGGCTGTAACTTCCCATCCTCAAGGTGAGCGGATGTCCCTCGCTTTTCAAGTTTTAGATCAACCTGGTGCTTTAGTCAAACCTTTAGAAGTTTTTGCCAAACGTCAGCTTAATTTATCTCGGATCGAATCGCGACCAACTAAACGATCTTTAGGGGAATACATATTTTTTATTGATCTAGAAATTAATCCAGATCAACAGCATTTAATCGGGGCAACTTTAGAAGAATTAACCAATTATACCGATGCGATCAAGGTTTTTGGTGCTTATCAGGTGGTTAATTTGCCTGTAGAGAGTTTAGAGGAATTATAAACTAAATTCCTCATAAATTACAGAAATTAAATAGAGATATTTTAGATTTTAAGAGAGGGAAGAATCGGCAAAGATGAGTTTTCCTCTGGGGTAGAATCAAGCTTTCTTTCCCCAACTAGAGGAAGAATAATTTCTACAGTTGTTCCTAAACCTTTACCTTGACTAGAGATAGTAATATCTCCCTCCATCATTTTCATAAAATTCTTAGAAATAGCTAATCCTAAACCCGTACCGCTAAATTTTCTAGTTGTGGAACCATCAATCATCACAAAAGGGCGAAATAATTTTAATTGCTGCCGGGGATCTATACCGATTCCTGTATCGATTATAGTCATAATAGCCTGTGGATGTTCTAAGTGAGTTATTAAAGAAATTGTGCCTCTATCAGTAAATTTAATTGAGTTAGAAATAACATTCAAAATTACCTGTTTTAATTTAGTGGGATCAGCATAAACTATCGGATTTTCTGGACAGAAAAGTAAATTTAATTTTAAGCACTTAAGTTGCAGCGATGCTGTTTGTAAATTAATAACTTCATTGATAATTTGGTGTAAATCTACTGGTTCAGGATTAACGGAAAGTTTGCCCGCTTCTATTTTAGCAATACTGAGAATATCATCAATAATTCCTAACAGATGTACGGCTGCATTATCCGCTTGTTGCAGATATTCTTTTTCTTCCTCCTCGCTATTACAAAATCCATCCATAACGCAACGAATTGAGCCAATAATACCATTAAGAGGGGTGCGTAATTCGTGGGAAGTATTCGCCAAAAATTGGTTTTTTAATTGATTGGCATTTTCCGCTTCTTGCCAACTCTTAACTATTTCCTCTCCCCAAAGGCGTAAACGTTCGAGCATTTCCTCTAAGGCCGAGGCTAACTGATTAATTTCTCGAATATTAAAGTTTTCTGGTCTAATCTTTTGGGAAGGAATTTTTTGAATATTTAAGGCATAATCTCGCAGTTTTTCTAAAGGTCTAGCTAAATCCCTGGCGATCAGTATAATAGCTACTAAATAAGCTAATAATAAACCAGAAATTAGATAAAAAATTGCCTCCCAAATTTGTTGCAGAGGAGCCAGAGCTTGGGAGAGGGGACTAATGGCTAAAACTATCCATTTTTGGGATGATTCTCCCGTAACTGGACTGGGGAGGGAACTATAACCAGCGACTAATTCTTTGCCATCTTTCTCGAAAGAAAATAAATGCAAGAAATTTTGTTTTCCTCGGATAGCATTATTGATAATACTATTTAAGCGTTCAGCATCAGCTTCTTGACTGATATGGCTACCAATGCGATCAAAATAGGGATGAGCGAGAATAATGCCATTTTCAGAAATAACCACGGGATAACCTGACAAAGAACCGGGTAAAACCTTCTCACGGTAAAGGAGAGAAGCTTGCAGAATCAGACTAGATTGTAATTGTCCTTGATTATCGTAGATGGGAACGGCAAAAACTAATTCTAATTGACGATTATTATTGGGAGATTTAATTAGAAATTTTCGGGGTAAACTTCTAACTAAAATATTTTCGATATTACCAGCAAAGCTAGTCCGTTTTTCTGTCCATTTTTCTAGAGGCAAAACTTTGATAATTTCTGGTTCACAGGCTCGATTTAATAAAGGTTTCTTGGTCTTAATATCAATTAATTCCACACAGTTAATCTGATTAGGAAGCCGCACCGTGAATTGTTGTAAAAAAGCTTCTTTTTCGGCTAAGGTTCCCTGTTTTAAAACCAGACTTTCGCCCGCAGTGATAAGATTGGCCTGCAAAAATTGAATTGATTGATCAATATTGTCTGCTTTTCTGATGGCACTTTCGGTAAGATTTTGACGAGCCGTTTCCAAAAAAGCCGATCGCGCCTTACGATAGGTGACATAAACTCCCATTAGTAGTACAGGTACACTGACCAAGAGTAAGCGAGAGAGCAGAATACGACGAAAGGAGGATTGACCGATAGGCATAGGCAGAAATTGGTTTGATTCTTGCTATCAAACTCTAGACTATACTAGCCTATTCACCAATCGGACCGGGTGATATCCCCGAGCATTTGCCATGAATCGTCCTCACACCACCGTTATTTTAGCCATGAGTGCCGATGGTAAAATTGCCGACGCCTACCAGTCGGCGGCCAGGTTTGCCTCTGCTACCGATAAAATGCGTCTAGAACAACATTTATCCCGCATGGATGCCGCTTTATTCGGTGCCAACACCCTGCGCGCTTATCACACCAGTCTTCCTATCCGTCATGGCGATTTTCTCGCATACCGTCAACAACGGGGATTATCTCCGCAGCCGATACAGATCGTTTGTTCTCATTCAGGCCTGCTTGATCCCGGGATGAAATTTTTTCAGCAGCCTTTCCCTCGCTGGTTAATCACCGCAGCGGAAAAAGTGGCGGCATGGGAAAATCGGGGTTTATTTGAGCTTGTCTTAGTCTGCGGTGATTGGAAGGCTATTTTTAGGCAATTTACCGCCCTAGGTATCAAAAAGCTGGCGATTCTGGGAGGAGGTGAATTAATTGCCTCTCTTTTAGCTGAAGATTTAATCGATGAAATCCATCTAACCATTTGTCCGTTGCTGTTAGGAGGCAATAAAGCGGCAACTCCTCTGGCAGGAACTGGATTTATGGCTGATTCTGCCAGAAAATTACAACTTTTGAGCGTGGAAACCGTGGAAGAAGAAATTTTCTTACATTATTCCCTTGAACGGCAGTCCCATAAATCTCAAAACTAGATTACCTTAAATAAAAAGGTTGACTTATCTTGTCCCATGGTAGAACAGCTTAAACCCCAATATTCTGTCGTTTGGATTGATAAAATGAGTGAGATTCCCCAACAAAAATGGGATGCTCTCGCTCAACCCCTAACTACTCCCTTTCTCGAGTGGGAATGGTTACATAATATCGAAACTTCCGGCAGCGCCACGGGACGCACGGGGTGGCAACCTGCTCATCTAACAGTTTGGTGCGGTGCTGAGTTAATTGCCGCCGCTCCTTTGTATATTAAAAGTCATAGTTACGGTGAATTTGTCTTTGACCATCAATGGGCAGATCTTTCCCATCGTTTAGGGATTAGATACTATCCGAAACTGTTAGGAATGACCCCTTTTACTCCGGCGGTGGGTTATCGTTTTTTAATTGCTCTGGGGGAAAATGAACTGGAGATTACTGCTTTAATGATAGCGGCAATCGATCATTTTTGTGACCAAAATAATCTGTCGGGTTGTCATTTTCTTTTTGTGGATCCCCAATGGCGAATTTTAATGGAAAATTTTGGCTTTACTCCCTGGTTACACCATAGTTATATTTGGAATAACAAAGGTTTTCAAAGTTTTGAAGATTATCTGACGGTTTTTAATGCTAATCAACGCCGCAACATTAAACGGGAACGGAAAGCGGTGACTAATGCGGGGTTAATTATTAAAACTCTGGCTGCCGAAGAAATTCCCCATCATTTATTCCCGTTAATTTATCGGTTTTATAGCAGTACCTGTGATAAATTTTACTGGGGAAGTAAATATCTGACACAGAAATTTTTTGAACAATTATATCCGAATTATCGTCAGCGAGTGGTTTTGATTACTGCCTACCAGAATGAAAAGGATACTAAACCGGTGGGTTTATCTTTTTGTATTCGCAAAGATACTAATCTTTATGGTCGTTACTGGGGCAGTTTTCAAGAGTATGACTGTTTACATTTTGAAGCTTGTTACTATCAACCGATCGATTGGGCAATTAGTCAAGGTATTACCATGTTTGACCCCGGCGCGGGAGGACAACATAAAAAAAGACGGGGTTTTCCCGCCACTGCCAATCACAGTTTACACCGTTTTTATCATGGTAAAATGACTCAAATTCTCCGCAACTATATCCAGGAAATTAATCAAATGGAACAGGAAGAAATTGAGGCAATCAATCAAGATTTACCCTTTTCTAAGAGAGAAATTGAGTTGAACGAGTAATTTAGATAGGGTTTGTCCTTGGGTGCAATCAACTATGAATACGAGGTTCCGGGTGCAGAGTAGTGAGAATTTCACTTTCGAGCGCCGCTAGGGTTTCTAAGCGTTGCTCGATCACTGTCCGTTCAAAATAATCCGCTGCTAATAGCCAATAAATACCATAATGACGCGCTTCGGAAGCCATTAAACCGCGATAAAATTGAGCTAATTGAGGATCGGGACAATATTCTGCCAATAAACCTAATCTTTCGTGGGAACGCGCCTCGATTAAAGCCGATATTAACAGCGAATCCAAAAGGCGATCAGGTTCTTGGTGACGAATCTGGGCCTTTAATTTAGCACCATAAGGGGGAGAATTCAAGGGAGCGAGGGGAATTCCCCATTTATCTAACCATTGATTGACCTGTTCAAAATGTTCTAATTCCTCTTGTGCGATCGCAGTTAATTTCCGCACGAGGGAAGCGTAGGAAGGATAACGAAACATGAGATTTAAGGCCACTCCTGCCGCTTTTCGCTCACAATGGGAATGATCGAGCAGAATAATCTCTAAATTATTAATTGCCTGTTCTATCCAATCCTCAGAGGTGGCAGTGACTAATAAATTAATCTTTCCCATGGTCGCCGATTCCAATTTGCTGCATCTTTCACCCTAACCCAAAAAGTCGAACAACACCAGTCAAAAACTAAGGACACGGCTTCTGTGATAGCCTAGATGATCGGTGAAGCATAAACACGGCCAATCAATCAGATGGATTTTTTACTGGAAGTCGGTACAGAAGAACTACCCGCAGATTTTGTCGATAGCGCGATCGCACAATTGCAGGAAAGAGTTAGCAAGAGTTTAGAGACGGAATCTCTGGACGCGACTGCTATTCAAGTTTACGCAACCCCGCGCCGTTTGGCCGTGTTAATCACAGGATTACCGAGGGAGCAAGAAGATCGCAGCGAGGAGATCAAAGGACCCCCAGTTAGTGCCGCCTACAAAAATGGTCAAATTACCCCCGCTGGTGAGGGTTTTGCTCGAAAACAGGGAGTTAGCACCGATGCTTTCTCAATTCGCACCACAGACAAAGGAGAATTTGTCTATATTGAAAAAACGATTCCGGGTCGTCAAACAGCCGAGATTTTAACTGAATTAATTCCCCAATGGATTACCCGTTTGGAAGGAAGACGTTTTATGCGTTGGGGAGATGGAGATTTAAGATTTCCCCGGCCAATTCGTTGGTTATTAACTTTAGTGGATGGGGAAGTTTTACCCCTAGAATTAATTAATGGCTCTACCACTTTAACCAGCGATCGCTTAACTTTTGGTCATCGCATTCTACACCCGCAATCCTTAGCCATTAGTCATCCCCAAGCATATTTAACCAGTTTGCGCTCGATTTTTGTGGAAGCGGATCCGCAAGTGCGTCAACAGATAATTACCGATCAGATTACCACCCTGGCCAAAACACTGGAGGGAGTGGCAGAAATTCCCGCAGATTTATTAGCAGAAGTGACTAACTTAGTCGAATATCCCACGGCAATTGTCGGCAAATTTGACGA
Organism: Microcystis sp. M083S1; assembly: GCF_020246405.1. Classification (NCBI taxonomy): domain Bacteria; kingdom Bacillati; phylum Cyanobacteriota; class Cyanophyceae; order Chroococcales; family Microcystaceae; genus Microcystis; species Microcystis sp. M083S1. The sequence goes on along the minus strand of NZ_JADBTB010000137.1, from coordinate 1,619 downwards.
TGAATTTCTGGAATTACCCCCGGAAGTAATTATTACCGTAATGGTGACACATCAGCGTTATTTCCCAGTCAAGACTAAACAGGGTTTGTCACCCTATTTCATCACTATTTCCAATGGCGATCCCCAGAAATCTGAGATTATCTCCGCAGGAAATGAAAGGGTTATCCGCGCACGGTTAGCCGATGCCAGATTTTTCTATACTGCCGATTGTGATGAACCCTTAGATAGTTTCCTTCCCCAACTGGAAAACGTCACTTTCCAAGAAGAATTGGGAACCATGCGCGATAAAGTCGATCGGATTATGGAAATTGCCCAGATGATCGTCGAACAGTTAAATCTCGATGAACAAAGTCGCAGTGATATAGAGTCCACTGCCATGCTTTGTAAAGCGGATTTAGTTACCCAAATGGTTTATGAATTTCCTGAATTACAGGGAGTAATGGCCGAAAAATATGCTTTAATTAGTGGTGAATCGGCTGTAGTTGCCCGGGGCATTTTTGAACATTATCTGCCTCGCAATGCCGGGGATCTACTCCCGGAAACAATAACCGGTCAAGTGGTGGGAATTGCCGACAGATTGGATACTTTAGTCGGTATTTTTGGACTGGGAATGCTGCCCACTGGTTCTTCAGATCCCTTCGCTCTCCGTCGGGCTGCCAATGCAATAATTAGTATTATCTGGTCAGCCGATTTTAATATCAATCTTTTGGCATTAATTGAGCAAATAGCTCAGGATTTTGTCACCAGTCATCCCGATAAACCCAACCCGGTCAATCTGATTAAAGATTTCTTTTTACAACGTCTACAAACTCTCTTAATTGATGATTTGAGGATAGATTATGATCTCGTTAATGCAGTTTTAGGGGAAAACGATCCGGAGTATAAGTCTCGCGCTTTAGAAAATTTATTAGATACCCGTGAACGCGCTCGCTTTTTATGCCAAATTCGTCAGGATGGTCAGTTAGCCAACATCTATGAAACCGTCAATCGCTCGACCCGTTTGGCACAAAAAGGAGATTTAGATACAACTACCCTAGAAGCCAAGGGAATCATCAATACGGAGTTATTTGAACAATCCTCCGAATCAGCATTTTATAACGCTTTAATTGCCCTAATTCCCGAAACTATCAGCGCAAGAGAGCAAAGAGATTATCAGCGTCTCCTCACTGCTTTAACGGCAATTTCTCCCCTGGTGGCTGACTTTTTTGATGGCGAAAATAGTGTGTTAGTGATGGCAGAAAAAGAATCTGTCCGTCGCAATCGTTTAAATCTGTTGGGTTTACTGCGAAATCACGCCCGAGTCCTAGCAGATTTTGGCGCAATTGTCAAGGGATAATTCAGTAATCAGTTATCAGTAATCAGTTATCAGTTATCAGTTATCAGTTATCAGTTATCAGTAATCAGTAATCAGTAATCAGTTATCAGTAATCAGTAATCAGTTATCAGTTATCAGTAATCAGTTATCAGTTATCAGTAATCAGTAATCAGTTATCAGTTATCAGTAATCAGTAATCAGTAATCAGTAATCAGTTATCAGTTATCAGTTATCAGTTATCAGTTATCAGTTATCAGTTATCAGTTATCAGTTATCAGTTATCAGTTATCAGTTATCAGTTATC
>NZ_JADBTB010000136.1:0-36559 GCF_020246405.1 Microcystis sp. M083S1 | reverse complement strand
TGCTGGATAAGACTTTTAGCCTTTTTTGAAATCCAAAAGTACCAGATATGGGAGTGATCAGGGGGAAATTCAGCTACTTTTTCCCTGAAAATTAGGTAATTGACCCCCTCAAAATCGGTAAAACCCCACACCCCACACCCCACACCCTACACCCTGCCCCTAGGAAAAACTTTTTCAGCAGACCCTAACTATTGAGTTAAAAACAGGCGATTTCAAGAGGAAGGGGGCAATTCTAAAGGGATAGCCCCGATTATTCCCTTACGAAAATCATTGAGTAACTGCATGGCTGCCCTTTCTTTATCCTCTTGATATTTGAGATTGGCCAATTTTTCGATAAAATCTTCCCCGGTCATGTCTAGAGTATTCAACCCATAACGAGATTGTAAAAGTCCTTCATACTGTAATTCTATTAATAAATCGACAAAAGCCGCCGCTATCCTTTGGTTATCATAACCAGCATCCCCAATATCCTCACAGATAGCTAATTTCACCGCATCCTTTTGATTTTCTAAACGGGAAGGAATCACCCCCGGCGCGTCTAATAATTCTAAGGTGTCGGAAATTCGTACCCATTGTAATTGTCGCGTTACTCCGGCCCTGCGGGCGCTGGCGACGACTTTTCGCCCTAATAAACGGTTAATCAGGGCAGATTTGCCCACATTGGGAAACCCGATCACCACGGCGCGCACTGGACGCGGTAACATTCCTCTTATTTGACGTTTTTGGTTAATTTCATCGCCAATTTTTTCCGCCGCTTTGATAATTGCTTTAACTCTTTCTCCCTGTTTAGCGTTAGTAAAATAGACGGTTTCTCCTTGACTTTTAAACCATGTTACCCATTGTTGCTGGGCAGATTCGGGAATCATATCGAGACGATTTAAGATTAACAAGCGCGGTTTATTGCCAATCCAATCGTCCACCTGCGGATGATGGGAAGCTAAGGGAATGCGAGCATCGCGCACTTCTAAGACTACATCCACGAGTTTAAGATGTTCCTTGAGTTTTCTTTCCGCTTTGGCAATATGACCGGGATACCATTGAATTAACGACATGGGAGATGGGAGTATAAAATTAAATCTTATCAGAAATAGTCCCTAGATAGCTAAGTAGGTAGGTTTTAAAAATTGTCAGATTCCCCCTTATTAAGCTATCCATTACTTACATCTTTCTTAACATAAAATTTGACAAAAAGAAAAAAGTGTGCCGGATGGCTCAAGGGAGTTCTATGGGGGAACTAATTTGATCCGATAGTTTCCAAGTCTCGCTGATATCATCTAACCTTCGCAGTCCCAACCAAATAGTTTCATAGTTTCAACGCTGGGTTCATCGTCACCTTTTCTCCCTAAAAAACCCCAAGAGAAGCAATTATTAAGTTTAAACTGGTTGTGTCTTGAACTGCCAAAACTATTGGATGTTCTTTGATTCTTTCTACTGTACTTTTAGCTTGGGCGGCAATTAGTTCCAAAAGTCTTAGGTGGCACTGGCGGCGGCTAGATTTCCCGATACTTGTGAGACACTTATACTAGGTTGGCTGGCCAAGTTTTCCACGATACTGATTAATCCTTTCTTTCTTCTCGTGTCCCCTAGGTCTGCATACTGTAATTCTTGGGCTGCCCATTTCTCCATTTTTTTGCTCACCTCCACCTTAATTCCTTCTTTCAAAACTATACTTATCAATCGTTTCCCCTTTTTTTAAGTTTCTTCTCTTTTTGTTAAGAAAGATCTGACTAATCGATAGCTTAATAAGGGGGGGTTGACAATTTTTAACACCTACCTACTTATTTTTTGCCTCTTGCCTGACTGGGAGTCGCAAGTCTAAGCTAAGAATAGCCGGCCAACCCGTCCCGACCACCGGATAACTGATAGAATGAATGATTCTAACGCTAATTCTCCCGCTCAATCCTCAGAAGAGACAATAGATGAAACCAATTGGGCAGATCTGGGGGAAGAGGGGAAACCCCTAGATAAACCCACTGCCAAACCTATCCAACCATCTCCTCTCAAGTCTATCGCTACCCTGATCACGGTGGAAACGGCTTTTTTGGCCAGTGCTACCAGTTTAATCTGGTTAATTGATTATTATTTTCCCCTCGGACCGTTATTAAGGGTTTTCTTCCCGATTCCTGTCGCTTTAGCCTATTTACGTTGGGGCGCTCGCTGTGCTTGGATGACAGCATTAGTTTCTAGTTTACTTTTGTCGGTGTTGATGGGACCGACTCGCAGTATTGTCTTTTTGATTCCCCACGGCCTGATGGGGGTACAATTGGGGCTATGCTGGCGCCGGGGTGCGCGCTGGGAATTTTCTATCTTGACTGGGGGACTGTTGGGGGCTTTTGGTTTATTCTTTCGTTTTTGGCTGTTTTCAATTCTTTTAGGCGAAAATCTCTGGTTATATGTGATTACCCAAGCGACTAATTTTATTGATTGGATTTTCACCTGGTTAGGGATTCTCGCTAAACCGACGCTGCTGCAAGTGCAATCGATAGCAGTTGTGGGTATATTTGTCAATAGTTTATTATACTTATTCGCCGTGCATTTAGTGGCGTTATTAGTTCTTGATCGCCTTGGTAATCCGATTTCTCGTCCGCCCAAATGGGTGCAGGTCATACTAGATTATGAGTGATTATTTAGGGACTTGCGCTTTGATAATCTACCTTTTGGGCGAACGCAGTTCGCCCCTACATTGTGGACAAAATCCGTTACTGTAGGGGCGCAATGCTTGCGCCCTCCGAGCGTTCAGGTTTGCTGATCACTCTAAGTAGGGGGAGAGCCTTCGAGCGCCTCCGCAGCTAAGGGACTTGCGCTTTGATAATATGCCTTCTGGCCGGTCTGATTCTTCTACAGAGCGATTTTCTGGCTGGGATATTATTCCCACGCAAGTCCCTTAGTGCTTTATGGTCAGTATCTCCAGTCAACTGTTAATCGATCATTTTTCCCCGATCATCGTCTTGTCAGAGAGTGACCGAGTGAGTTATAGTCGTCTATAAGACTCGATTAAAGCATTTCTTAAAAGAATCGTGGTTTTTGGAAAATCGAAAAGTGCGCTATTTTCCCTTCCACAGAAACCTGTTGCCGAGGGGAGTAACTCAAAAACTCCTTTTTTCCTAGATTCTGATAGACAGAACCGGCGGAAACGGATAAAAAATGCTGTTATCGAGCAAGACTCAGGGATTAATTGAAAATCTCGTCTCCTGGCTGTGCTTACCTAATTGTGGGTCAAGCCGGCACTTGCCAAACAGACTTAACAACTGAAACCAAGACTCAGTTCCCACGTCTGAGAGGCAGATGAACATCAAGATGAGGCTTTAACGATGCGGACTCATCTTCTTAGAACTTTCTTAACAAGACCAGATTTCCAGAAGTAGCCTCAAAGCATAGACAAATAGCCCATAGTCCGTCGCTTTTGAAACCGAAAGATTGAGGAAATTGAATGCCAAAACAAATAATCATAGCCGAACAACACCATATAGCGGCTGTTTTTTGGGAAGATCAAATTCAGGAATTAGTTGTAGCCACAGGTAATCAGCAGGTGGCCGACATCTATCTAGGATTAGTAGAAAATGTCATACCCGGGATAGATGCGGCCTTTGTCAATATTGGCGATGCGGAACGCAATGGCTTTATCCATGTCACCGACCTGGGCCCCTTAAGACTGAAAAAAACTGCCGGTGCTATCACCGAATTACTGGCCCCCCAGCAAAAAGTGCTGGTACAGGTAATGAAAGAACCCACCGGCAACAAGGGACCGCGGCTAACGGGAAATGTCACTCTCCCGGGCCGTTATCTGGTATTGATGCCCAATGGTCGCGGGGTGAATCTCTCCCGTCGCATCCGCAGTGAAGACGAGCGCTCCCGTTTACGAGCTTTAGGGATTTTGGTCAAACCAGCGGGGATGGGTTTGCTGGTACGCACCGAGGCCGAAGGCAAAGCGGAAGAAGCGATTATCGAGGATTTGGAATTTCTGCAAAAACAGTGGGAGAGTATCCAACAGATGGCCGTCAGCAGCCGCGCCCCGGCCCTGCTGAACCGCGATGATGACTTTATTCAAAGGGTTTTGCGGGATATGTACAGTGCCGATGTCAATCGCATTGTTGTGGATAACCCGGTGGCGGTAAAACGAGTTAAACAACAATTGACGAACTGGGGCGGCGGCAAAGCTCTCGAAGGGGTTTATATTGACTCCCATCGGGAAACCCAGCCAATTCTCGACTATTTCCGGGTTAACGCCGCCATTCGCGAGGCCCTGAAACCCCGGGTTGATTTACCATCTGGCGGCTACATTATCATCGAACCGACGGAAGCTTTAACGGTAATTGATGTTAACTCCGGTTCCTTTACCCGTTCGGCCACGGCCCGAGAAACCGTACTCTGGACTAATAGCGAGGCCGCCACAGAAATCGCCCGACAACTGCGCTTGAGAAATATCGGCGGTGTGGTGGTGGTGGACTTCATCGATATGGATTCCCGTCGCGACCAGTTGAAACTGCTGGAATTGTTTAATAAGGCCTTGAAAAGCGATAAGGCCCGGCCCCAGATTGCCCAATTATCGGAATTGGGGTTAGTGGAATTAACTCGTAAGCGTCAGGGGAAAAACATTTATGAATTATTCGGCAAAACCTGTGACCATTGCGGCGGACTAGGTCATTTAGCCCATCTACCCGGAGAAGGCAACGCCATCGCCCTAGAAACCCCCACCGTTAGCCGCGCGGAAAGAGAAACCTTTGTCGTTGCCCCGACTAATACAAAAGTTCTACCCGATAAGAGCGCTCCTAGCGTTGCAGCTGCCGAACCCTATCTAGAAGTTTTCTCCGAATTTGAGGCCGAAGAAAACGCCCAAGGGATGGATCTTTCCTTCCACCCCAACTATCAAGAACAGGTTAATAATTCTCGCCGTCGCCGTCGCCGTCGTCCCTCGGAACTGTTGCTAAAAGAGGAACGGAGCGAAAAAGCCTCTACTAACGCTATTAACAACGAAATCGAGCCGGAATCAGAACCACAACGCCTGGAGGAAAAACGAGAACGCCCCGCCCGTCTCTCGAAACGGGGAGAAGATGCTGGCGCCGCCAAAAATATCCCCGTCAGCGAACGGGAGCGGGTTTCCGTGGAAATGACCGAGGTAGAACAGGAAGTTTATTCTTTAATGGGCATTTCTCCCCTGATTCTGGTGGATAAGGAGTTTAAAGACCCGAAATCGGTGATTGTTTCCGTGAAACTGGCAGGGGAAAGGGAGGCGGAAAACCCAGAAACGCCTCCCACTCCTGAAATATCCTTGACTCCTACCCTAGAAGTCGAGGACACAGCCGCCGCCGCCCCAGTAGAGGCGACGGAAACTGGCGAGGAAGCTGAAAATCGTCCCTTGGTGCGCCGTCGTCGTCGTTCCACCACTAGCGAAGTTAGTCAGGAAATCAACCAAGAAGCTAGTCCACCAGTGACTTTTACGCCGGAACCGATTACGACCGAAACTCCAGTTTTTCTCGGCGAAGTCATTCCTTTAGAGACCCCGGTGAGCGCCGAGGTGACGGAGGAGCCACAACTAGAGGCTGAAACCGCAGTGCTGGGTCGTCGTCGTCGTCGTTCCTCCGCCACTGCCGATGAGTCATGAGCGCAGAACTCTTAATTGCCGGTGTCGATGAGGTGGGGCGCGGGGCTTTATTTGGCCCCGTGGTGGCGGCGGTAGTGGTCACTGTCCCCTCTGGTTTTGCGCGGCTGTGGGAGTTGGGGGTAAAAGATAGTAAGCAACTTAGCCCCCAAAAACGGCAAAAATTGAGCCGGCAAATACAACGGGATTTTGTTTGTCGCATCGGTTATGCTACGGTGAAAGAGATCGATCGCTTGAATATTTTTCATGCCTCCCTACTGGCAATGAGCAGAGCTATCGGGAAATTACCCCTTTCCCCCGGTCTCTGCTGGATCGATGGCAAGCACATTATTAAAGATTTGTCAATCCCCCAAAAGGCGGTAATTCAGGGAGATCAAAAATCCCCAGTAATTGCGGCGGCTAGTATCGTAGCGAAAGTCTGGCGCGATGACTTAATGACTCGTTGGCACGGACGCTATCCCGATTATGGCCTCCCTCGTCACAAGGGTTATGGCACTGCTCAACACCTAGAAGCGATTGGCAACCATGGACTTACTTCTCAGCACCGGCTCTCTTTTAGTCCCTGTCAACAAATCCGCGTCAGTCCCCACTCAAGGGCGGAGTGGGGTGGGGAGGGCAATTGAGGGGTTTACTCACTGATAACTGATGCCAGGGCCTGACGGGCAATTTTTGTGACGTAGAGGGTGACAGCAACAGTAGCGATAAAACCGATAAGACGAATAGTCCATGATAAAACTGGGTTAGTGGCTGGTGCCGAAGTCCCGATAGTGGCAAGATTGCCCGCTAAAGAGCCAATATAGACATATATTATCGTCCCCGGAATCATGCCCGCGCAACCTAGTAGATAATCTTTCAGGGAAACCCCGGTGACACCATAGGCATAATTAAGCAGAGTAAAGGGAAATATGGGAGATAAACGGGTTAAAAGCACTATTTTTAAACCTTCTTTCCCCACAGCTTCATCGATAGCTTGAAATTTACTATTACCTTGAATTTTTTCCGCCACCCAACCCCTAGCCAGATAACGTCCCACCAGAAAAGCGGCAGTAGCGCCGATAGTTGCCCCGATAAAGACGTAAAAAGAGCCTAAAACCAAGCCAAAAACCACACCAGCCCCTAAAGTTAGGATTGAACCTGGAAAAAAGGCCACAGTAGCTAGAATATAGATAATTATAAACGCGATCGCTCCCACGGCTCCCAAACTATCCACCCAAGTTAAGGCATGGAAAAGAATAGTTTGAGGGTTAAAACCGGTGGAGGCACTGGATTCGAGGGCAAAAGCGGGGGGAGTAGTCAGGAAAAAAACAAGGCTAAATGTAGTTAATAACAGTAAATGCCTGATAATCACAGTTTTTTCCGAGGGCAAAAACTTGGAAATAATCATAAAAAGTCCCTATAAGGAATGAAAAAAGAGAGATTGAACTATAGAAGCGAATTAAATAGAACTGGGGCTATTCTACCCCGATTATCATTGTTTAGACCAGAAAGCCAATCCTGAAAATTCCCAGAAAATCCCCCTCTCTCCGAGAAGATAAGACAAGCAACAGCCCGATAATTTTTGCTGTTTACCTGATAAGCTAGGATGCATTTTAACCGCCTATCCTTAGATTAGCTGAATCTCCCCTAATCCCTTTACTTTTGCCTCTTGCAAGAGTGCAAGAGTGCCTCATCTCAATCAGCAATTTAAATGCGCGGGCAGCTTATTACACCTTGCCGTCTCTGGGGAAAAAATGTCACAATTAGAAATAATTAGCATTGGATATAGCAATCAATCTATGAAAATCCTCCCCAAGGTCAAAGCCCCCACCTTCGTGCAAATGGCACAATGGATCATTAATCCCGTAGCTTTTATGGAAAATGCCGCCCGCAAGCATGGCGATATTTTTAGCACAAAAGTGGGTTTAACTGTAGATAATTTTATCTTTGTCAGTAGTCCTTCGGCCCTACAACAAATTTTAACTAATGATCGTAAACAATTCTCGGCACCAGGGGAAGCAAATCGGATTATTGCCCCGATTATTGGTGATTATTCCGTCGTCATGTTAGACGGGGACATCCATAAAAAACGCCGTCAGCTTTTATTGCCACCTTTTCACGGGGAAAGAATGCGTTTCTACGGCGATTTAATCCGCGATATTACCCTGAGAGTAATGGCAGAATTGCCCCAAAATCAACCTTTTAAAGCCCGTTCAGCGACCACAGCGATTGCTTTACAAGTAATTATGGAGGCAGTTTTTGGAATTAGTCAAGGGGAACGTTATCAAACCCTGAAAAAAATTCTGGCTGAAATGCTCGATATTTTTAACTCTCCGGTGATGGCTTCTTTGTTATTTTTTCCAATTTTGCGGGCTGATTTGGGTGCTTGGAGTCCCTGGGGAAAATACCAGCGTTACCAAGAAAAAATTGATGATATCATCTATACAGAAATTGCCGAAAGAAAAGCTAATCCTAACCCCAATCGTACCGATGTTTTATCACTACTGATGTCGGCCCGGGATGAAGAAGACAACCCGATGAGCGATAAGGAATTGCGCGATGAATTAATGACCTTATTATTCGCCGGTCATGAAACCACAGCCACTGCTATGTCTTGGGCGCTCTACTGGACCCATCGCTATCCAGAAATTAAAGCAAAAATTCTCCAAGAAATAGCCACTTTAGGAGATAATCCTAACCCCATTGATATAACTCGATTACCCTATCTTTCGGCGGTTTGTTCGGAAACTTTACGCATTCATCCCGTGGGAATGTTAACTTTTCCGCGAGTAGTGCAAGAACCGGTAGAACTAGATGGTTATCCTTTAGAAAAAGGGACAATTCTTATGGGTTGTATTTATCTGTCCCACCACCGCGAGCAAACTTTCCCCGATTCCCATACTTTTAAACCAGAACGCTTTTTAGAAAAACAATTCACCCCCTACGAATATATGCCTTTTGGTGGTGGAGCGCGTCGTTGTATTGGGGAAGTTTTAGCTATCTACGAGATGAAAATCGCTATCGCCACAATTTTGGCCAATTATCAGTTAACTCTAGTTAATAATACCCCCGAAAAACCCAGCCGCCGCGGTGTCACCCTTGCTCCCTCGCGAGGAGTTCCCATGGTCTTAAAAGGACGACGGGAACCTCTGGTGACTGCCCCCATGCTCGCCGAAATTTCTTAAAAAAACTGACAAAATATTGTACAATCAGAGTTGTGGTATCATATATCATAACTCTGCTTTTTTTGTCAATAAAATTGGGGATAATTATGGTCTTAATTCGTTTAGCTAAATCCTGGCAAATTTCCGAAAATGAAGTTACTTCCGAAAGTGTTTATTTTAACCGTCGTCGCTTTTTACAGGGGTTAATCGGGACAGGAATTGCGGGGAGTTCCCTATTATTAACTGCTTGTGGTAAATCCTCCTCCTCGGAAGCTTTAGAAAAAAGTTTGCAATTACCTAAAATTGCAGGGTTCAGCAAGAATCCGAATTTTTTAACGGTAAATCGCCCCATAGTTGCCGAAACTGTAGCGGGGAGATATAACAATTTTTATGAGTTCGGAGGGGGGAAAAATATCTGGTTAAAAGCGCAGAAATTACCGACGAATCCCTGGACGGTAGAAGTGGGAGGATTGGTAAAAAATCCCCAGACCTACGATATAGATACTATTAAAAAAACCTTTCCTCTCGAAGAAAGAATCTATCGTTTTCGTTGTGTGGAAGCTTGGTCAATGGTCTTACCTTGGTTGGGTTTTCCGATGAGTGCTTTAATTGCGGCAGTGGAACCAAAACCAGAAGCTAAATTCGTCCGTTTTACCTCCTTTTATGATCCCGAAATTACTAAGGGGCCAGGATTACATTTAGGAGCCTTACCCTGGCCCTATGCAGAAGGTTTAAGAATTGAAGAAATGGCCAATGAATTAGCTTTCTTTGCTGTGGGAATTTTCGGACATGATTTACCCAAACAACACGGCGCACCCTTGCGAATGGTTATTCCTTGGAAATACGGTTTTAAAGGAGCAAAATCGATAGTAAAAATTGAATTTACCGCCAAACAACCCGCCACCTACTGGAACACAATTGACGCTCACGAATACGATTTTGAGGCTAATGTTAACCCCAGTAAACCCCATCCCCGTTGGTCGCAAGCAACGGAGAAATTTATCGGCAGTAGAAGTGATTTATCTTGGGAAATTATCGAAACTCTGCCCTATAATGGCTATGGTGAATATGTGGCTAGTTTGTATAGTTAATTTTGATGATTATCCGCGTTTTATTCAGTTTAACTAAGTATCTATGGACAATAAAACTCTGTACGAACAAGACTTTTATCTCTGGATTAGAACTACTATTAATCAACTGCAAGCCAGACAGTTTGAGCGGGTAGATTTAGAGAATTTACTGGAGGAGTTAGCAAGTATGGGAAGGAGTGAAAAGCGCAAAATCGAAAATCTTTTGATTCAATTACTGGTACATTTGCTGAAACTAACTTACTGGACAGGAGAAAAATCTAGAAATGAGGGTCACTGGAAGGGAGAAATTCTCAACTTTCGCCGACAAATAATCGAAGAAATTAAAGATAGCCCTAGTTTGAAACCCTATATTCTGGAAATCTTTGAGGAATGCTATCAATTTGCTAGAAAAGAGGCTCAAGTTAGAACTCAATTACCCCTTGATACTTTCCCCCCTATTCCCATTGGTTCCCTTGAACAAATTCTCGATGAAGATTGGTTTCCCACTAATAACCACGAGTAATATATAGAGGTAAATTATGGATAATAAAACCATGTACGAAGAAGACTTTTATCTCTGGATTAGAACTACTATTAATCAACTGCAAGCCAGACAGTTTGAGCGGGTAGATTTAGAGAATTTACTAGAGGAATTAGCAAGTATGGGAAGGAGTGAAAAGCGCACAATCAAAAGTCTGTTAACCCGATTATTAGAACATTTACTTAAACTCAAATATTGGACAGCAGAAAGAGAGAGAAACGAAGGTCACTGGAAGGGAGAGATTAGAACTTTTCGTCTCGATATATTAGATGAACTTAAAGATAGTCCTAGTCTGAAACCTTATCTTTTGGAAATTTTTGATGAATGTTATCTTTCAGCCCGAAAAAATGCCAGTGACCGCTCTCAATTACCCCTCGATACTTTCCCCGTTATTCCCATTGGTTCCCTTGAACAAATTCTCGATGAAGATTGGTTTCCTGGGGGCGATAATCTGGAAATATAGCCATCAGTTAGACTGCTCCCCACTGCTGTAACAAAAAACAACTATCTCCCGATAGCGATCGCTAAAGGTCGAATAATTGTAAATTTCTGTCAAGGGGTGCGGTCAGACATAGGAATCATCGCTAGAATGAGCCTAATTGTCAGTGCGAGCGCCGATCTGGTAGGGTGCGTTCCCTAATGTGGCTCCCACTGCTCCAGCGATCGATTTTTGGGGAACGCACCATGCCCATTGATTGAAGCTGTGGGTTTAAGTGTGGTGTGGGCTAATCTGGCTAACAGGCTTTTGGACGTGATATAAGGATAGTATGGGTGACGGTTTATCTGATGACGGAGAATGGATGTGTAGGGGATGTCTTTCAGGCATTTTTCTGCGGCAACTTTATATTTTTGATAAAATACGAGTTAGTGAACGCAGCCCTTAGGGGGCTTTGGCTATGACGCTCGCATCAAATGAACAAACCGCTATCATTCGTACAGAGCGGGGACTGACGATCGCAGGAACCCGCATCACCCTCTACGATGTGATGGATTATGTGACTGCTCAATATCCACCTAAGTTCATTCAGGGATTATTTGATCTGACGGAAGAGCAAATTAACGCTGCCCTGGCTTATATTGAGGCTCATCGTGCGGATGTAGAAGCTGAGTACCAGCAAGTTCTCAAAGAAGCTGAAGAACTGCGACAGTATTACGAAGAGCAAAATCGTGAGCGAGTTGCCCGTATTGCTGCTAAGCCGCCAAAACCAGGCACAGAAGCCATTCGAGCAAAACTTCAAGCGGAAAAAGCCAAGTTGGCATCACGGGCATGAATTTTCTAGTTGATCATAACTTACGAGGGCATTCTCTTGTCCTCGCCGGAGTCCTTGCTGCGAGTGGTTGGCTTGACTTGATCTCGATTCGTTTTATTCTGTTTGAAGAAGTTGGGTTAGCTGTCACGAGCGATGATCGCATTGTTTGGCGGTATGCTCAAGCCAATCAGATGATCCTGATCACCGCTAACCGAAGCATGAAAGGCAAAGATTCCCTGGAGCAAGTGATGCGGGAGGAAAATACCCCCACATCATTACCCGTCGTGACAATCGGTAATATTGAGCGACTACTTGCCGAGCCAGATTATCGAGATCGTTGCGTTAACCGTTTGGTTGATATTGTAGTTGATATTGAAGATTATCAAGGCGCAAGACGCATTTTTATTCCGTGACGCGCCGAATGCTAGAGCCATTGAAGTCTATCTGTAGGGACACGGCATAACGGGTTCGTTATACTGAATCGGTTTTTAATAGTATGATTAACTCCCAATCCAACTTGAAAAACCCGCTCCCTTCTCCCCACTGCTGTAACAAAAAACAACTATCCACCGATAGCGATCGCTAAAGGTCTAATAATTATAAATTTCTGTCAAGGGGTGCGGTCAGATCGAAGAATCATTGCTAGAATGAGCCTAATTGTCAGGAATTTAGTTAAACAAGATTTTTGGCAATATGCTAATCTGGCTAACAGGCTTTTGGGGGTGATATGGGGAAAAGTTCTGGCGATTGCGCCTAAATGGAGTGATATACCGAAAGTTGAACCATATCGTTGCCTCAGAGAGTTTTATGCAGAAAGTTGACCTATAATATGTAGTTGGGCTGCTTCGTTTTTTGGTTGTGGCTGTCCTTGAAGATGATTTGTTAGAACCACAAAGTTTTCGTTATTGAGATTTTTTATGCAATCCGGTCTCCGCAGTGGAAAGCTTACAAAATGGAAAGATGAGCGTGGATTTGGTTTTATTCAACCCGTTGATGGGAGTCAAGAAGTTTTTTTGCATATTTCTGAAGTTAAAGATGCAACCCGTCGTCCACAAGAAAACGACACGATTTATTACCACTGCATAGTTGACTCAGATGGCAAAGTTCGAGCTTACAACGCATTTATTCTGGGAGCAAGAAACAAGTCAGAACCTTCAAGTAGTCGAACTAAACCCTCTGATGCCATCATTTCAAGCTTTCCGATAGTTGAGGTAGTTCTGTTGTCGCTTCTGCCTTTGTTTGGAGCTATTCATTTTACATGGACGACACGCAATCCCATTCCACTGATTCTTTATCCCGTAATGAGTTTAGTGACTTACGCTCTATACGCAGATGATAAATCTCGTGCTAAACGAAAGGATTGGCGAACTTCTGAACAAACGCTACATCTGTGTGAACTTGCAGGTGGATGGTTGGGCGGGTTTATTGCCCAGCGAATATTGCGCCATAAAGGTCAGAAAAAGTCTTATCAAGTCACTTTTTGGGCGATCGTGATCCTTCATTATGTTGTATGGCTGTTTTGGCTGTTTTCGGGAGGAACGCTATGAGGTATTGCGATTCTAAAAGCATCAGTGCGATGCCGAAGGCACTGCGTAGCAGTACGCTATCGCCGTAGGGTGCGTTCCCTAATGTGGCTCTTACTGCTCCACTAATAGATTTTAGGGAACGCACCATGCCCATTGATTGAAGCTGTAGGTTTAAGTGCGGTGTGGGCTAATCTGGCTAACAGGCTTTTGGACGTGATATAAGGATAGTATGGGTGACGGTTTATCTGATGACGGAGAATGGATATGTGGAGGATGTTTTTCAGGCATTGCTTACCCCGCTAAAGGTTAAAATGATCATGAAGAAATAGAATTACTCTAATGAAACTAGATCGTATTACGAGCCATCCAAACCGTATGAATGGGCAACCCTGCATTCGTAATCTTCGCCTTACGGTTCGTCGAGTGATTGAGCTACTGGCAACTTATCCCGATCGAGCAGAATTACATCAAGAGTTTCCCGAACTGGAGGATGAAGATATTCGACAAGCCCTAATTTTTGCCTCTTCCTACTTGGATGATCGCATCATTGAACTTCCTAATCGCTATGAAGCTGTTGCTTGATCAGGGACTACCGCTTTCTGCGGCAACTTTATTATGTGATGCTGGGATCGACACTATTCATGTTGGTGAAATAGGGATGTCTGAAGCTGAAGACTCAGACATTATCCAAAGGGCTAGAGACGAGGGACGGGTTGTTGCTACTCTCGATGCGGATTTCCATACATTGCTGGCACTTGATGTGGCGAATACTCCTTCAGTCATTCGCATTCGGGTTGAAAGATTACGCGCCCAAGCACTTACGAATCTTTTGTTGACAGTAATCGCTGAGTGCGAGGACGATTTAGAACAAGGATCAGCCATTACGGTTGAGCCAAGCCGTATTCGTATTCGTCGTTTACCATTAGTGTCTGATGTCTAACGGAAACGTTATACTGAATCGGTTTTTAATAGCATGATTAACTCCCAATCCAACTTGAAAAACCCGCTCCCTTCTCCCCACTCTCCTATAACTTTTAAACAGGATTTAGTATGACTATCTAAATTACTCGTTAAGACTATGAGCAGGGAGCAGGGAGAAAAAACCTGACTACTGACTACAAGCTGATCACTGACAAAACCTATCCCAAAACGATCGAATCGCGCAGGGATTGAATTTCCTCGGTTTGTAAACGCGCCCCAAAAGTAGAAACCACCCGGGCAGCCGCTAGAGAAGCGAGATTTCCTGCTCCTTTGTAACCCATACCGTGGGTAATACCGTAGAGAAACGCACCTGCATACATATCCCCTGCACCGACGGTATCGATCGCCTGTACGGGATGGGGGTCAATTTCCAGGAGATTTTCGCCATCATAGATCAAAGAACCACTGGCACCCCGGGTGATAGCGAATCCTTTGGCAATGGTTTTAAAATAGGCGATCGCTGACTCGATTTCCTCGCTGCCAGAAATAGTCAAAGCTTCCGACTCATTAGCGAAAACGAAATCTAACCCCGTTCCGATCATTTCCAGTAATCCCTCCCGGAAGAAGATCGCCATATTGGGATCCGACAGGGATAAAGCGGTTTTGACTCCAGCAGCCTGAGCAATTTCTCGCCCTTTAATAGCGGCAGCTTTGGCAGTGGGAGAGGTGACGAGATAACCTTCGAGATAGAGATAATCGGCATTAGCGATCGCTGAGGGGACTAATTCCCGTTCGGAAATTTCCCCAGTGATGCCGAGAAAAGTATTCATGGTGCGATCAGCATCGGGAGTCACAAAAACTAGACATTTTCCCGTGATTCCCACCTCTTTTTCGCCGCCGTGTTCATTGGTATGCAAACCACAGGCCCGCAGATCTTGTAGATAAAACTTACCTAATTCGTCATTGCCCACTTTACAGGAATAGAAACCTCTACCCCCCAACTGAGCGATCGCTACTAGGGTATTCGCCGCCGATCCGCCGCCGCTGCGTTTACAATCAAGAGCCAATTTTTCCATCAACTGGGTTTGACGATTTTCGTCCACCAGCGTCATCACTCCTTTATCGATGCCTAATTCTTGCAGTAATTCAGGAGAGACTTGAAATTCCATATCGACGAGCGCGTTACCGATCCCATAAACGTTGTATTGTTTGCCCATAATTTAGTCGATCGCCTAAAAATACTTTGTTATTGATAGTAGGGAAATAAGGAGCAAAAAGCTAGGGGCTTTTTTCAGCCAGAGAATACCATAATCAAAAATAATGGGTGTGCTAGTCTCACACCCCCAGTAATTTGTGTTAAGTTTTGTTTAACGAAGCCACTTTAAGCCTCATCGTAGGCTTCTAGATCCAACAGATAAAGATAAGGTTCGGCTAATTCCTGTCTTTGAAAAGCGATCGCTCGCAACAGGTGCCAATCCCGCAAAGCCTCGAAGGGGTTACTATACTCATCTTTTTCTAGTCGTTCGGCCAAAGAAGCAATATCAGCGGCGGTATATTTGGCAATATCTTGATCAGTGAAGCTTATAACTGTCATTTCTGCACCTCCCTCGACCTTTGTTCTATTTCTAGCTTAACATATATCCTAAGTTGAAAAAATGCCTTCCCCGCCAAGTTAAGAACTGTAAATGGAAGGGTAATTGTGGTACAATTCCAGCAAAAAAGCTATTTTTGATTGATCTTCTATGAAAACAGCCCTCATTACTGGCGCTTCCACTGGTATCGGTGTCGTCTTTGCTCGTCAACTTGCCCAACGGCAAATGGAGCTAATTTTAGTCGCTAGATCTAGGGATAAACTAGAACAATTAGCGGCGGAATTAGAGGAACAATACGGGGTAAAAGTGACGGTTATCGTCCAAGATCTGACCGTTGCTGGGGCGGGAAAGCTAGTATATGATACGGTGAACCAAAAAGGAATCAACGTCGATTTACTGGTAAATAATGCCGGTTTTGGTGATTATGGTGCTTTTAGCGAGCAGGATTTAGCCCGACAGTTAGAAATGATCCAGTTAAATAATCTGGTATTGGTGGAATTAAGCCACTATTTTCTCCGTCCCATGCTTGCTGGTGCTGGGGGGGCAATTATCAATGTTGCTTCCATTGCTGGGTTTCAACCGCTCCCCTATCTTTCCGTTTATGCGGCGACAAAAGCCTTTGTCCTCAGCTTTAGCGAGTCTCTCTGGGCAGAAAATAAAGACAAAGGCGTTGAAATCCTTGCTCTTTGCCCCGGTCCGACGGAATCTAATTTTTTTGAGGTGGCCCGATTTCCCAGTGCTTTTATGGGCAAAAACGGCCGGTTAGATTCGGCGGAAGTGGTGGTACAAGAGGCTTTAACTGCCTTGGCAAACAAACGCCCCAACGTGGTAGCCGGTAAATTTGCTAATAAAATTATCGTCAATCTGCCCCGTTTTTTACCTAGAAGTTGGATCGTGTCTTTGATAGAAAAGCAATTCAAGCTCTAACTAGAATCAAGCGAATTAAAGCAATTGCTGATAGGATTTTAAGGGAATACCTGTCCGGTTTCTCACTTCGATGGCCGAACGATAGACACCGTTTTTTTCTCTTTCGGCGACAATTTTATCGGCCAGGGAAAAGTCAAGACCGAGATTGACTAATTCCTCAACAGAGTGGTAATTTAAACAACGCCAAGAAACGTCAACTTCTTGGCGAATATCGTAGGCAAAGATAATCAAAGGTTCCAGTTTTTTGAGATAATTTTCCGGTAAACCAGCCAGGAAGTGTAATTCTTCCAAATGGGTAAAAATATGTCCTTCATTACGGACAGAAACAATATCATTGGCATAGACAATCGGCAACCCTAATTTATAAACCAGATCGTTGGTGGAACAGCTGTTAATATCAATTTTTTCAAGAGGAGAGGATGACTGTCTAGAATCGGTTCTATTTGCCGAAGCTATTGGATGGGAATTAAGCTGTTGACGGATGTATAAACCCAGGCCGATTTGGGCAAACCAAATTACGATAAAAGACTCTTGTGTAAGGAAAATAAGGGAGATAATTGTCAAAGCAATGCCGACGGATAACCAGCTTTGGTTATTAGTTTTTTTGCCAGCATTAGCAATGGCAAGTCCCCCGAAAACTGGGACTAAGGATAGCCAGATCCACTCGGAAGATTCGGGAGGGCGAGGAGAGAGATTAGACATATTTTTTTAAAGAGAATCTAAATATTTTCTGCGTTTTTCTTCGTATTCTTCAGCAGTAATAATTCCCTGATCGTAAAGCTTTTTAAGCTGGAGTAAAGTAGCAGTTTTTTGCTGACCTGATTCTGGCAGTCTTCGCTCTGTACTGTTGGCGAGATAGTTAGGATTGTATTTAGCATCAAAAGCTTGATCTGACATGATGATTAAACCAATAAATTCAAAAAAAGCAATGATGCCGGGGATAAAAGTCCAGAAGAAAAGTAGATAGAGAATACCTGCTAAATTCTCCCCTAGATAAAATTTATGGATGCCAAGATAACCAAGAAAAAAGGCTAGTAAAGCCGCTATAGTTCTATTTCTCATAATTTTTGAGATTTCCCTAATTTAGCCAAAAGAAAGTATAAAACCACGATGCCTGCCTGTAATTCCAAGAGAGTAATATAACCCTTGACTAGATAATTTAATTCTAGGGAGGAATTAAAGGCAAAAACTAGCACACCCAAGACTAAAAAAGGCAGTAAACGCCAGCTAGACTTGGGTATTTTTATTCCCGTACTGTTAACCTGATTCATGGGCTAATTCTCTAGGTTGGTCTTTTTCGGTGATAGGAGCAAAATCGGGCTTTGTCAAGGGGTGCTTTGATTAACTTTTAGCATCTCAACCAGAATATTATGGGCATCCTTGGCTGATTCTAGGGTGCGCTCAAAAGGTATTCTAATTGTTTGACTCTCCCCTAATTTTTCTACGGCTAAATCCATGCCTTGGGGATCGATGGAGAGCATTTGAGCGGTTTCTGCATCGGTAATATTGCCGTAAACTTGAGCGTAGAAAAGCACGGCATCACCGTGATCTTTGTTCATGTGTTTACATATGCGATCGCTAATGGCGGGAGTGATAGTTTCAGACATAAATATTTCCGAAAAAAATCGATAATAAGGTGGGGACGGATAAAAGCCAGTTCTAAATCGAGGCCAATGGGGGCATATTAGTTAGGGTAGCCTAATTAATCGCTAATTGCCAGATAATTTGGGCGTGGGCATGGCAGACATCAATAATAAGTTTAATATTATTTTCTTGACAAAAATCCTTAATTGTGCGTTGATCTAATTGTCCCACTGAAGGTCAATCGGGGTAGAGAGTAAAGTCCGGGGCTGCCCGCGAATTTAAATTGCCTGTTGAGATGAAACAAGAGGCAACAGTAAAGGGATTGGGAGAGATTCAGCTAATCGGATAGGCGATTAAAATGCCTCTTAGCTTAAAACCCCACACCCTGCCCCCACCAAAAAACTTTTTCAGCACACCTTATATATTTTATCGTTCACAACCGACAACAGAAGCGGTGTAGGTATTACCGATGTGCTGAATACCATTGACAAAAAGATTAACTAAAAAAGGTTGATCATTTGCGCGTACTGTGGCAGTAATTGTTAAGGGTTTATCGGGTTCGATTCGTACTCCATTAGTATTAAAAAATTCCTCGTTAGTTTGATCGCTATACTTGAGAAACAGCCGGATATCAAAAGAGGCAGCCCGGGGGACAGAAACCGTAACGATAAACCTCTGAAAACGTCTCCCCCCCGGCACTGCCCAATCGGTATTCCAATTATTACGAGTTATCGTGACACCGAAAGGACCTGGAACAGTGGGTTGTGAGACGCTTTTCGTAACTTCACTACCTTCACCCCCTAATAAAGAAAGTGGCCGACAATTTTGCGCCGCTGCCGGTAGATGTGAGCTTAATAATACCGCCGATAGACTTAATAAGCCAGGGATAGAGGTTAATTTCATTATTGATTTTGTCTCCAATTAATAGAACCTATCTAAAAATTATAGATGATCATGACCCTAAAAAAACGGCGATTTAGCTTAATTGAGGCCAATTACTGAAAAATGTCGATCATCAAGCTGAATTTTCAAAAACGGGTTTAAAATTGATTCATAATTTCCATATAAATATGTTCTAACTGTATCGTCTGACGGGCGATAGAATCAATATTAATGCCGTCAAATGCCCGAATAATATCGCTTAATTCTAGATGTTCATGTAACCAAAAAGCTAAATCTTTACCGTAAAATTTGGGAGTAAATCCTAACTGTTTACCTCGATTTATTGCCGCTTCTTGATCCCGGGTATCCATGATAATAATTTCTTTCGCAGGAATGTGCTGACGCAGCTGATTTAAATTACCTTCGGCAATAATACGACCTTGTTTTAAAATCCCGATACGTTGACAGAGACGCTGTGCTTCATCGAGGAGATGGGTAGTTAATAAAATTGTCATTCCCTGGCGCCGTAATTCTCCGATTAAATCCCAAATTTCATAGCGAGATTCGATGTCTAAACCGGTAGTTGGTTCATCGAGAATTAATAATTTTGGCTGATGAACAATAGCCACGGCAATATTCATCCGGCGCTGCATTCCACCGCTTAAAGTTTCCACCGGACTACGGGCGCGATCAAGCAAATTTACTGCCGATAAACTGGCTTTAATCCGATGACGACGCTGGAGGCGATCAAGTCCATAAATCTGAGCAAAAAAGTTGAGATTTTCCTCACAAGTAAGGGATTTGTACAATAAATTTTCTTGCGGGGCAACCCCAATTAATTCTTTAGTAACTCTGGAAATTGGCAAATAATTAAAGGTAATTTCTCCCGATGAGGGTTTTAATAAATTACAAATTAAGTTAATAGTGGTGGTTTTTCCCGCACCATTGGGACCGAGTAAACCGTAAATTTCCCCCGCTTCAATATGAAAGTTTAATTGATCTAATACTAAGCGTCTTCCGTAATTCTTTTTGACATTATTGATAGTCAGCATTTTTAATAAAGTAACAAGGATAGTCAGGATTTTTTAAGCCATCATCCGTCAGCTAGGTAATAGTAAGAATAACAGGGAAATTGGCTAATTATACTGAAAAATAGGAAGCTGAATAACTGATGGTGGGTTACGGCAAATAGATAAATTAATGATTAAGTCTGATAATTTGTCTCCGCCTAACCCACCCTACCTAACTGATAACTGATTTACAGTCGGCGTTCAAGGTTTAACATTTGTCGATAGGTAAGCCAACCACCTGCTACCATAGCTAGAGCAAAAAGACAAAGAAAGCGAAAATGAGAGCTAATATCTTGCAGATTTTTGCCCTTTGCCCAAACAGCAATTAAAGCTTCATTCATGTGGTAGATCGGGTTATATTTAGCCAGAGACAGAATATTGTCGGGGAATAAAGCAGTGGGGAGAAAAACGCCGCCTAAAATTAATAAAGGAACCCCAAAAGTTCCCACCAAAGCATTAACATCTTCTGTTCTTTTCGCCAGTTGAGTGCCGAGGATAAATCCTAAACCCACATAGGCGGTGATACTAAGAAAAATAATTAATAATTCTAGAGGAATTGAGCCTTTAAAAGTGGCTCCATACTGTTTAGCAATAGAATAAACTAAAACTGTCTGACAGGCGGCAATCGCACAATGGGCGAGAAAAATGCCGATAAAATAGGAAACACCGCTTAAAGGCGATAAAAATAACCGTTTAATTGTTTGTTGTTCCCTTTCTGCCACTACCGTCGCCACGGTTCCCCCCAAACAACTAAAGAAAAGTGCCGCCCCGACGAGGGTGGGAGGAGTAGCCAGAGCCATCGCCTCGTCAAGCTCAATTTTGCCTTTTTCTGCCATAATATAGCCATTTAAGAGCAGGACAAGGATCGGGAAAATGCCCCAGAGGATTAAGCTACGCCCGCGCCGGATTAATTCTACTAAAATTCGTTGAGCGATCGCTAAAATTTCCTGCCAATATTTCATAGAATGTTAGTGTAATTGTTTCTCCCTGTAGAGAAATAAGTTTTTCTACTTTCGACTTAGGCTTATTGTAAGTGTTCCAGAGCTTGATCGGCGCGCAATCTTACCACTATTTCCGCTTCCGTCTCCCGAATCTGTCCTAAAAGTTCCCGAATCGCCCCGCGAAATGCCGCCGCCGCAGTTCCTAACCCCTCCAATCCGACAATCGCCGCATATCTAACCACCCACTCTGGATCCCCTTGCGAAAGTTTCTCCAGTGCCGCAAAAACAGCATTCTGAGCCTCAGAAACCCGACTTTCCTCCAAATCAGACCAAATTATATTTCCTAAGCCTCTAGCCGCCCCTCGCCGCACGCTAAAGGAAAAATCACTCACCGCCGCCTCAAGTAATAAGTCCAATCCTCGCACATCGCCAATTCCTGCTAGGGCGCGGGTTGCCCAAGCTCTCGCCCCATAATTATAACCGTCTAGGTTGGCTAGTAAATAGGGAACTGCCGCTTTGCCGATGGCGATTAAACCATCCACGGCTGCCACGGAGGCGCCGGGGTTGTTATATCTCAGCACATCGGTGAGGGTGGGTATTGCCGCTTCACTTTTGGCGGCGGCTAAGTTTTCCACGGCGGTTAGTAACTCATTGGCTGAGTCGGCTTTTTCTACGGCGATAATTAAAGTCTCAACGGTGGGAAGCATTGGTTATCATTGGAGGGGATGAGGGGTTGGGAATTATGAATTATGAATTATGAATTATAAATTATAAATTATAAATTATAAATTATGAAGTGGGAAGAATAAATAAAAATAATCTCCTGACGACTGATTCTTATCTCCTAACCCCACCAACAAACTTTTAAAGATAATTTTATCGCCAAAC
This sequence comes from Microcystis sp. M083S1, assembly GCF_020246405.1. NCBI lineage: Bacteria > Bacillati > Cyanobacteriota > Cyanophyceae > Chroococcales > Microcystaceae > Microcystis > Microcystis sp. M083S1. Next base: position 14,628 of record NZ_JADBTB010000136.1, on the reverse strand, counting down.
TTTTTTCTGTAAAATCTGACTAATTTCTTGGGGAAAAGGACAATCATCGGGAAAGTTAAAGTATTGATAATCTGGGTTATCTCGCAAGCTTTTTAAAGCCGTGGCATAGCAATCTAAAAATACTTGATCCCAGTAGGGTTTTAAAATAGGAGAATCCCTCAAAAGTTCTTCTAGTTCCCGTTGACTGCGCCTAATAGTTTCTTGCCAACCTCGATAATCTTGAACGTAATCAGTATAGCAAAGTTTGAGGCAGTGTTCTAAGATGGTGGTTAACCGGTTGCGGAGTTCACGTTTTTGACTTCTGCCCAAACTTTCTATCTCCTCGATCAAGTTTTCCCAGTCAACTTTATCAAAGTTTTTTTGTTTTAACAGAGTGATTGTTTCGTTTAGCCAGCCAGCATAATCAGTTTGAATTAGCATAAAACCTCTGGATTTTATGAGTTTGAATTTAGATAAAAACTAACCAATGATTAATTACAATAAACTATCCATTAAAGTGAGAATTTCGGAGATATTTTCGCCGCTAGAATTAGTTTTTAGATAGTTTTCTAAAAGTTCCTTGAGAGCAACCAGTTTCAGACTATTTTCCGCCAAAGTATTAGCGATCGCAGGGGCAGCTGGCAGATAACCCGTAGCACCTAAATCCATTAAAGCAGAACGACGCAGCTGTAATTCTTCCCCTTGCAAGGCATTAATCAGAATATCGCCATAGTGGGGGTTAGTCGTGAGTTGATAGAGGGCGCGAGCAGCCGCATAACGCACTTTTTCGACGAAATGCTTTAAAAACGGTTCGATGAGGGGAATCGCTTCCCTCGCTTGCAGGGTTCCCAAGGCTTCGATAATCGCCTCGTAGGGTTGGACTAAATGGGGTTTTCCCGTCACTAAAACAGCCACTTCGATGCCACCCTCTAATAGTTTCTTTAAAGGTGCGATCGCGCTTCGATCCTGAAGCATTTCCAATGCCTGGGCAGCCGATTCACGCACATAATAATCTTCGCAGTCGAGACAGGCAATCAAAGCGGGAAGACAACTGAGATCATCTAATTTCCCTAAAGCACTGGCAGCGTTGCGTCGCAGGGGATAACCGCCGTCAGGAGTGCGATCGCTTTCGTCCTCTAAAGCGGCAATTAACGCCGAAATCGCCTCCGGTTGACGAACACGAAATCTACCCAACCACCAAGCGGCATAATAACGCGCGCCTAGGTCTTCTCTTTGCTGGATATTAGCGATCGCTTGTTCAACAGTATAGGCCGGATTATCGACGGCAGCAGAGTAAGAATCGCTCATAGACAAGTGAAAATGGGTGTGGGGGAATTATGAATTATGAATTATGAATTATGAAGTGGGGAGCAGGGAGTGGGGAGAATAAATAAAAATAATCTCCTGACTCGGAGAATACTGACTCGGAGAATACTGATAACCGACTCAGTTTTTCATAGTTGCCGCACCCTTGCCAATACCAGAATAAATTAAACCCCGTTGAGCATCGAGACTAATGATCACCCCTTCGCGGATAATTTTCGTGGCATCTTTAACCCCGACAATCACAGGAATACCCAATTTTAAACCGATAGTAGCGGCGTGATTGTTCATCGCGGTATCTTCGGTGATAATTCCGCCAGCTTTCCGCATCATATCCACATATTCGGCGCTGGTGGTGGGAACGACTAAAATCTCCCCGTTACTAAAACTACCCACTTCCCGGGCATTATGGGCCACTCGCGCCCGGCCACTGGCCACACCCTGGCCGATACCTGTACCCTTGCCCAAAAGGGATTTTACCACTTCCACCTTAATTAAATCCGTGGAACCGGCCACCCCTTGCAGAGTTCCCGCCGTCATCACCACTAAATCACCATCCGCGAGGAGGTTATTTTCCTGGGCAAGATTCATCGCCACTTGAAAAGTTTGGCTAGTGGAGGGTAAATCGAGCAATAACATCGGTTTTACGCCCCAAACTAGCTGTAACTGCTGTGCCACTTCCCGATGGGGAGTAACGGCTAAAATCGGGGTTTTGGGGCGAAATCTGGAGACGTTACGGGCAGTAGAGCCAGTTTTTGTCAGGGTAATAATTGCCGCTGCCCCCAATTGTTCGGCAATTTGACTGACTGCCGAGGAAATAGCGTTAGGAATCGATTGTTTATTGTTAGAGCGAGCGGCACTATTGATCTGTTCCCGTTCGATCCTTTCGGCAATGCGGGCCATCGTTGCCACCGCTTCGATGGGATAATGACCCACAGCCGTTTCATTGGAAAGCATGACCGCATCAGTGCCATCTAAAATCGCATTAGCTACGTCAGAAACCTCGGCGCGGGTGGGACGAGGATTACTGGCCATACTGTCAAGCATTTGAGTGGCGGTGATAATCGGGATGCCTAGCTGATTAGCGGTATTAATCAGGCGTTTTTGCAGGATTGGCACGTCTTCGGCTGGTAATTCTACTCCTAAATCTCCCCTGGCCACCATAACACCATCACAGAGGGATAAAATTGCCTCCATTTCCTCGATCGCTTCGTGTTTTTCAATTTTAGCGATCACGGGGATAGATTTACCCGCACTGGCGATTAATTCTTTAATTTCGAGGATATCTTGGGGATTACGCACAAAACTAAGGGCGATCCAATCCACATCCCACAGCAGTCCGAACATTAAATCTTTTTTGTCCTTATCGGTTAAAGCTTTTACCGACAGATAAACGTTGGGAAAATTTACCCCTTTATTGCTGGATAAGACACCCCCAACCACCACCCGACAGGACAGGTCTCCTTTCAGGCGATCCACTGATTCCACCCGCATTTCGACTTTACCATCATCGAGGAGAATTCTCGAACCTTCTGGGACTTCTTGGGCGAGCGAGGGATAGCTAATGGAACTGATTTCCTGATTACATTCCACATCCCTAGAAGTAAGGATAAAGGGTTCCCCCGGTTTCAGGGTAATCGACCCACAGGCAAATTTACCTAAACGAATTTTTGGCCCCTGTAGATCCTGAAGGATGCCAATCGGTTGATTGAGTTCAAAGGCTAACTGACGGATCAGGTTAATGCTGTGACGATGGTAATCGTGATCGCCATGGGAAAAGTTTAATCTAAATGTTGTCGCCCCCGCCTTGATCATCTGACGTAATGTTTCCTTATTTTGCGAGGCCGGGCCAATCGTGGCCACAATTTTAGTGCGACGGGGGAAAGACAGAGAGTGCATAGATAAGCAACTAAATAGGCTAAGTAAATATAGCAGCGTTTGGGACGCTCCGATCATCTTCTCATAAATGGTTATACCCAGTGAAAAGTTAAAAGTAAAAAAACGGTGAGATTTATAAATCCCACCGTTCTTATTTATCGACTTCGTCAACTCAGCTTAGAAACGGAAAGTTGTCCGGATGACACCGACCAAAATGGCGTTACCTTCGTTGTTAGCGTTGAAGACCGCATAGGCACCGGGGGTAATCAGGATGTTTTTGGTGACTGGGAACTTATACTGAGCTTCTACCATGTAAGAGGTTCTGCTTTCTTTATCGGAACGGGGTACTTGACCACCACCTAAAGAGAATGCCGCACCTTCCGCAAAGAGGTCGAGGACAGAAAGATTAAGGTTCCAAGACCAGATATCGGCGGTATTATCTCCGATCGCACCATTAGCTCCTGTGGCCTTGGCATCGGCGTAACCAGCCCATGCCCCTATATTTAAGACTCCAGGGATAACTTGGGCACTACCCTGTAAACCAAAACGGTTAGCTACAGTGGGAACGTTACCGAAGGGACGCTCAGTCAGAGGGCTGCTGACGTTACCGAATAAACCAGAACTAATATCAGCCGCGGTTTGATAACTGCGAACGTAGATGAAGTTAATATCGGCAAATTTGATGAAGGAGAAACCTACTTGCGCGCCAGCACTGTAGGAACCATTGAACAAACCTTTACCCGGTTCAGGACTGGAGGCACCACTACCGGCCAGATAAGCCCCTGTAACTTGGAAAATATCGCCGACCTTGAATCGAACCCCTGCACCCGTCCCAGAAGGACCCCGGAAGACGATGTTATTGTAGCGTTGACCGCGAGATAAAGCACCCGTACCGCTATCGGAGAGGAAGGGGTTAGCAGTGATGAAAACGTCATCTAGGTTTAACTGGTTAGCACCAACCCAAACGGTGATGTTACCGAAGGGAGTGCCGATGGGAGCGCGGTAGAACAAGTCATCGATGGTTACATCGTTGTCACGACCGTCATCGTATGCCAGACGGGTCATGTTGGTTCTCGTCGGACCACTTTGGTTGAAAGTGTTGTTAAAGTTACCTGCTTGTAAACGGGTTCTTAACAAATCTTTACCAGTGAAGCTGGTTTCAAAGTTGAGACGAACCCGATTATTAAATACTGTTTGACTTTGATCTTGATTGCTGGCGCCAGTTACCGTACCGTTGGTATTTCTAATGGCAGCTCGACCACCCCAGCTATCGGCGACACTGAAGATTACCTCACCTCTGAGTTTGGTGGTGGTGGAAAATTGATTGTTTTCCAAGAAAGCAACGCGCTGTTCCAGGTTATCTACTCTAGCCCCTAAAGCCGCTAGTTCGGTCTCAAATTCTTGAACAAGACGTTTTAATTTATCGATATCTTCTCTGAGTACACCGACACCATCTTGAATTAAACGTTCCATGACGTTTAAACAAGCGTTTAAACCTGCGGCAAATTCCCAACGAGTGGTGGCGCGATCACCACGGAAGGTACGGTCGGGATAACCAACGATACAGCCGTAACGTTCCACAAGGCTTCTTAATGCCTCGTAGGCCCAAGCGGTGGGAGATACGTCCCGCAGTTGGTTAACGCTAGTCACCTGGGACATGGAACCCTGATAGACACTTGTATTGATCTGCTGACTACTTTGGGCCTGTTGAATGCGATCGAGTTGTTGTTGCGCAGCTGGATCAACCTTGAGTTGAGGTGTCCCCGGCATAGTTTGAGCCACTGCGCTGCCAGCAGCCGCTACGGAAGCACCTAATACTAAAGGAGTTACCTTTACTAAATTCTTGAATAGTTTTGACATGGGTCAATCCTCACACCTTATTTTATGGACTGAATTAACTATTAATACAAAAAGACTATCCACTTAGCCTAGATTGTACTCACATTATATTATAATTCCCTCTTGCCTAGGTTAAGTTAATTTTATGATATGACAGAAAAATTTCTGTCTGATCTTATTAAGATTAGGACTTACGCACTTTACAAATTAACCATGATGTGCATCAATGAAAATCCCTCCTTTCAGACTTTCGGCGATTAACTTCCCAACGATAGCGATCGCTCAAAAGTGATCAAGAAATCACGTTAAAATGCCCGAAACATAGCCATCACATTTAGTCAATCCTGTCAATGGGCAATTCCTAAAGATTTTGTTAAGATGTCAGCCTTATCAGTTATCAGTTATCAATTATCAGTTATCAGATGTGAGTTTTCAGTTCACTGATTACTGTTCACTGTTCACTGATAAAATCTCCCCACTTCCCCCCGCAACGCGCACGAAGTGGTCTCCCCACTTCCCCACTTCCCTAACAATAGTTGTTTAAACTAGGCTCGATCGAGTAAGTTAGAATCGAGGATGATAGATATAGTGCTAGACTTCGGGGTTAGAATATAGCTCGACTCTAGAAGTTAAAAACAGCAAGATTGCTGCTGAAAGCTAACGGCTATAGATAAAGACTCGATTCTTGAATTTAAGCACCGAGAAGGGAGATAAAGATGGTCAATTTTGGGCTGAATTCGGCCAGTATCTTAGGAATTTTTCTGGCAGTGGCCGGAGCGGGATTATACTTCCTGCGCTCGGTGCGGCCAGAACTTTCCAGGGATCATGATATATTTTTTGCCGCCGTTGGTTTACTGTGCGGTTTGATTCTACTTTTTCAAGGGTGGCGACTGGATCCGATTTTGCAATTCGGACAATTTTTGCTGACCGGGGCAGCGGTGTTTTTTGCCTTCGAGACGGTAAAATTGCGGGGTTTAACCACGGAACAGGCCCGCCGAGGCACGTCTTTTGTGGATGAACGTCCTGTGAGTCGGGAATATCGGGCCGAATTGGAACCCCTCGACACCTACGAACCAGAGGAAGGTTACGAAGATAATCCCCGTTTACGCGGTTACGATGATCCCCGCTCTTCCCGCACTTCTAGTTATCAGGACGAGGAACCCCGCAGCACCCGCACCCGTCGGCCGGCCGATCCTAGCAGTCGCAAAACGGCTAATCGTCGTCCCCGCAATAGTTCCCCCACTAGCGATCGAGATGTTTATGATCAGCGCCGTAGCGGTGATGATTGGGAAGAAACCAGTCCCCGTCCCCGTCGTCGTCCCGCTAGTGAAGAGACGAGCAGTAAACCGCCCCGCACTAGCCAAAAACGTCGTCCTCGCCCAATAATTGAGGATGATCCGCCATTTAAAGGGGAATACGTCGATTATCAACCGATCGATCCTAGGGATGCTGGCGATCAAGAAGATTGGAAGAGACCGGATAATAGTGAACGGGAGTCGAGTAATGATAATCCGACTAGGTTTGATTATTAAGGAGTAGGTCCGATGACCAAAGCTCCCTTTTTCCTGTTTATCTGCTTGTTTTTAGGGGTTATAGGCGGTTGTAATCTCAATAACCCCGGTTTATCTACAGGAACCCTAAATAGTCGCTATAATGACGAAAAACCTGCCCTGAGCGGTGATGGTCGTTGGCTTGCTTTCCTGTCTAATCGTCGCGGTAGTAATCAGATACTGCTTTATGATTTGCAGACAAAACAATACCAGGCCTTGGGGGGATTATATACGGGTCAAGAAATTACCGATAGCCCTAGTTTAAGCCAAACGGGGCGTTATCTGGCTTATATGGTGATTATTGAGGGTCGTCCCGTCATCGCTTTATATGATCGCATTACCGATCGTTCTGAGTTATTGAGTCAAAATTATCGCGGTTGGTTGCGAAATCCCCGTCTTAGTCCCGATGGTCGTTATCTTGTCTTTGAATCCGCTCGTCGGGGACAATGGGATGTGGAGGTTCTCGATCGCGGTCCGAATATCGAGTTAGATATTGCCGATGGCAGTCCCGTTGAAAGTCCCAAACCGTGAAACGTCATTTTTTTATTAGTCTTGTTGCTGTAATTAGTTTGTTAACTGGATGTGCTGGTTATCCCAGTTTATTGTCTTTTCCTTTCGATCGAGGGGGGAGAAGTTTAAACAGTGCTGCTAGTGAATTAACTCCCTATCTTGCCTCTCGCTATCTCGTTTTTGCTTCCGATCGCAATGGTTCCCAAGCTATCTATCTTTTTGATGCTATTGATCGCCGTTTATTGTCTTTACCCGGACTAAATTCTCTCGATCAGATCGCTTCTAGTCCTTCCATTAGTGAAGATGGTCGTTATATCGTTTTTACTGCTAGTCGTCAGGGAAAAACGGCTATTTATCTGTACGATCGACAAACTCAACAGAGAAGGGAAATTGCTCCCGATCTGCTCGCGGAAGTACGCAATCCGATCATCAGTGCCGATGGTTCTAAAGTGGCTTTTGAAGCGGCAAAAAATGGGCAATGGGATATTATGATTTACGATCTATCTGGACGGGTATTAGTCAATGAAAATCAGTGATCATTAGACCTCTTATAAAAATCAAAAATTGTTGTTAGGGTTAGGAGTCAGTAGCCAGTAGTCAGTAGTCAGGAGAATAAATAATAATCAATTAAATAGTCTATTGACAGATTTTATGCCATTTAATCCTTATTTTTGCCGTTTTTGAACCCTCAAAAATTATCTTAAACCCATAGCTTTTAGTCGATGTTCTAGAAACTGTTTTCCCTGTTTTTCCCCGTCAGCGATCAGACGCTGGATATTGGCAGGAGAGCGATCAAGTTTACTTTCATAGTTGAGACTATTGGCTAATTCCGCCGACATTTCGATCATCGGAATATGGTAATCTTGATCGGGATCTTCTGGGAAAGATTTAGGAATTTTAAATGGTTCTGTTAAGGCGATCTCGCGCAAGAATTCCTCTTTAAAGGCTCCTTTGAGAAATAATTGATTGAGAAAGTCAATCTGATCGAGACCTTGAAATAGGGAAACATTGCCTTCTAATTCATTGCGGCGATCGGCAATATCATCGGATTGCACGGGGATCTTATCTCTAGAGGTGGGATTAATTTTAATTACCCAAATTTCATCGGGAATATTTTCGACTCCAACAAATTCACGGCGAATTAAAGAACGGATGGGGGGATTATCGGAGAATAGTCCATCCCAGTAGGCCATAGTTTCAATGGTGACAGCAGGAAAAATGTTAGGAACACAGGCAGAAGCTAGGATATGTTCAATTTTAACTGCTTCCTCGCGCGAGTTAAATTTACTTAATTTTCCGGTCAGGACATTACAGGCCCCCATTAATAAAATTGGTGGTTCGGGTTTAGCTCCCCAAGTGGCTAATTCAGAGAAATCAATATGCGCTCTTAGTAACTGATCAAAGTTGGTAAAGCGACTGCGTAAACCGTAGGTAGCTATAGAAAATAAGGTTTTAGTAATCGGAGAGGAAGGACTGAGATTATACTGGGGAATTAATCCTTTGCTGGCTAATTCTAGAGCTTTAATAGCTGAGTCATTAAATAGCTTTTCTTGGGGAGTTCGAGCGCTATTATCTTCCCAAAAATCAATCATTCTTTTCCAAACTACGCTATCACCTTTTTTTAGAGCATACCAGGTGAAAAAGGCACAGATAGCACCGCCAGAAGTACCACTGAGACTGACAATATTAAAGTAATCTTGTACTTTATTGTCAAATAATGCTTTTAATGCACCGGCAGTAAAAGCAGTTTGACTACCGCCTCCCTGACAAGCGATCGCGATTTTGGCTTTCATAAATATCCTTTGAATGGCTTCTATCTAAGCCCTAGGCTTTTAATTTAAGGTTAATTGAAAACCTAGAATCGAACCCAAAAATATAGAAATTTTTCTGATTTTCAGAAGAGCTGCCCGGGATATTTTGCCATCACTTCTAGGAAAGGATAAGTAGGTAGGTATTAAAAACTTTCAGATTCCCCCCTTATTAAGGGGGGATTAAAGGGGGGACTAAGGGGGGATCGGCACCCCCCTTATTAAGGGGTGCAGGGGGGATCGAACCTAAAATCCATTTTTAATTTAATTATAACCAGCTACTTATGGTTTCAAGGGAATTGTCTAGGTAATTAGCTGAAGCCATCAGCCTGCGGCTATATCCAAGCGATAATAACTAGAAAAATGGAAAAACTGATAACTGATAACTGATAACTGATAACTGATAGATTAAATCACCGTGCCGTCGGGAATAGTGGCATTTTTGAAAATAACCACGATGCCGCTGCGAACATAGAAACCTAAATCTTCGCGATTAGCTTCTTCCACACGATCTTTGTTAACAATTAAAACATTGGAACCAATGCGAGCATTTTTGTCCACAATTGCCCGACGAATAGTGGAACCAGGGCCGATACCCATGGGAACTTTGGCATTTCCGATGAGACTTTCCCGTTCGGGGAAAGACTCATAAAAGTCCGATCCCATCAGCATTGTATCCTCGATCGTGCAGTCTTTGCCGACTCGACTACGAATACCTAAAATCGAGTGATGGATGCGACATTCTTTGAGAATACAACCTTCAGAAATCATCGATTCTGTCACCGTACAATTGAGCATTTTTGTGGGTGGCAGATAGCGAGAACGGGTATAGATGGGGGCTTTTTCATCGTAGAAACTAAAGGCGGGATTGGGTTGTTGGGTCAGGGCGAGATTAGACTCATAAAAGGCCTCAATCGTCCCGATATCCTCCCAGTAACCCTTAAATAAATAAGCCTGAAGATTGTAGTCTTTAGCCGCCGAGGGAATAATTTCCTTACCGAAATCGGTCTGTTCTTTATTGGCATCGAGCAGATCGATTAAAACATTCTTTTTAAAGACATAAATTCCCATGGAAGCGATGTAGGGACTTTGACGAGCTTGGTCGGGAGTTAAGCCTAAAATCGTCGTATCTACCCGCATTCTTTCCAATTCTGGCCCTTTGGGTTTCTCATAAAAATCGACAATTCGCCCCGAATCATTAATTTTCATCACCCCAAAAGCGGAGGCCCGACGTTCATCGATGGGAACCACTGATAAAGTGATATCGGCGTTGGTTTCCCGATGGCGTTCGATGAACTTGCTGTAGTCCATGCGATAGAGATGATCTCCCGAAAGAATTAGATATTCATCGATATCCCAATCCTTCATCGTCCAGATGTATTGTCGTACTGCGTCGGCCGTGCCTTGGAACCATTGAGGATTTTCCATGGTTTGTTGAGCGGCCAAAACTTCCACGAAACCATCACTAAAACCCGTAAAATTATAGGTACGATTGAGGTGACGATTGAGGGAAGCGGAATTAAATTGCGTCAACACATAGATTTTGTCAATCTGGGAGTTAATACAATTGCTGACGGGAATATCGATTAAGCGATATTTTCCCGCTAGGGGGACGGCAGGTTTTGCCCGCAGTTTCGTTAACGGATAAAGGCGAGTTCCAGCCCCGCCACCTAAGATAATAGCTAATACTTTTTTCACGCGCGTAACCCTCGCGATTGGCTGTTTCCTTCTCAAAGTAAGTGTAGGATGATAGCGCACCTTATTGATAGAGGGGAAACAAAAATCTAGATCTAAAAGTCATCAAGAGGGAATTGATCGGAGTCTTTGCGGATAAATTCGCTAAAATCATGAATTTTTGGGCTAAATCATTAATATTCACCTTTTTTCTCCCTTTACCGTACCTAATGCCCGCCACGGTGATGGGCGATCGCTGTTCTTGGTTAGCCCAAGGTTCCGATGTACAAACTTTCGGTAAACAGGGACAAAGCGGAAAAGATGGCAAGATCGGCGGCCAAGGCAAAAATAGTGACAGTTTAACCCTTTTTCTCGATGGTTCTCCCCTAAAACTCGATATTTCAGGACAAAAAGGGGTCGATGGTGAAAATGGCAGCAATGGCAGCGAGGGCAACTGTAGCGGTCAACCGGGCAACGTCACACGAAATCTCCAGGCGGCCGGTGGTGGTAACGGTGGCAATGGGGGTAATGGGGGTGATGGGGGCAATGGCGGCGCTTTAACCCTCTATGCCACTAATTTAGATTTTTTAAGACAAGTAACGGTCAATGCGGCCGGAGGCGCTGGGGGTTTTGGGGGTCAGGGAGGCCAGGGGGGCAAGGGTTGTCGCTGTTCCCAACCTTTCTGGACAATTCAAACCTGCAGCGGTAGGCCGGGTGATGCCAATTATAGCTGTACCACCAGAGAATTTAGCTGTCAGGATGGTCTCGATGGGGCGACGGGTAATAGTGGTCGTAACGGTCGCGAGGGTCGTTTAGGACAGTTAACTTTAATTCAAATTGATCGCCCTTTAACTGCCGATCAACCGAGCGCAACTGTTCCCCTGTCGGAGTTAAAAGAACGGGGTTATATTCTATCTAAAAATACTTGGGAAACTCGCACTGGGGCAATGTCTTTATTTGCCCCCGGTTCCCTGATTGATGATCAATATCGGATTTTATTAGATCGATCGGAACGTTCTTTTATTTTAATTTGGAATGCGCCTCAAGAGTTTAACCGGTTTACTAATCAGCGTTTTACTTTAACCCTCGATGATCAAAAGGAAATGAAGGTAACTGTCCCCAGTGAATTGTGGATCGAGGGAACCACTCAAAAACGCAATAATGTTACGGAATTTGTCGTTTATAATGCTGTTTTTGAACGAGATGTCACCCAATTAGAAGCAAAAGGTATTACAGGAAATGGTACTGATTTAAGGCTTTTTCTTGAAGATAAAGCTTCCCAATCAAATTTAATCGGCACTAAATTTAAACTGCGTTATCGCGTCACTCGTTGGCAAGCAGATGACCTGCAAACCAGTCCCAGAACCGATTTTGTCACTCGCTATGAAGGAGATATGCCTGCTAATTTAATCCGACAGGAGGGCAATCAATTTATTCTGGATATCGGTCAATTACCCTTACCCGTGGAATCTTTGCGATCGGGTACGGGGATAGAAATCGAGTTACTTGCTACTCGTTCTTTTGCCGGTTATTCCAAAGAACAAAAAATCGTCATTCGCGACACGATTAAAGGGGCAAATATCCTACGGAGGTAAGTAAAAAAAGTCCCCTTCTCCTTTCTCTCGTGCAGTCTTAACCAGTAATTTAGATAGTCAACTTAAGTAGCTGGTTATAATTAAATTAAAAATAGATTTTAGGTTCGATCCCCCCTTAGTCCTAGGGTTGATTCATAGTAGGGTTGATTCATGAATCAACCCTACCCTTAGTCACCCCTTGATAAGGGTGGTGTCTGATAATTTTTAACGCCTACCTACTTACCAAAAAGCTTTAAAATATGTTGAGAGGAAGACTGGTTATTCTCTGGGGAAACCCAGAGAATGCCGCGATCAGCGAAAAAATCAAGGGAAAGATGGGCAGTATTTTAAGTGTGGCGCCGATGATGGATTATACCGATCGCCATTTTCGCTATTTTTTGCGACAAATTAGCCGTCGTCCCCTTCTCTACACGGAAATGATCACGACGATGGCAATTAAACACGGTGATCGCGATAAGTTGCTGGGGTTCTCCCTAGCAGAAAAACCTCTAGCTTTGCAGTTAGGGGGTGATAATCCCTATCTTTTGGCAGAATGTGCTAAAATAGCCGAAGATATGGGTTATGACGAGGTAAATCTCAATGTGGGTTGTCCTAGTTCCAGGGTAAAAGAGGGCAATTTCGGCGCTTGTTTGATGGCTAACCCGGAATTAGTCGCGAGGGGAATATCGGCAATGAATCAAGCTGTATCGATTCCCGTGACTGTAAAACAGAGAATTGGCATTGATGATCAGGATAGTTACGAAAATATGGCGAATTTTGTCCGTATTGTTGCGGATGCGGGTTGTCAACGTTTTACCATCCATGCGCGTAAAGCTTGGTTACAGGGATTAAGTCCCAAGGAAAATCGCACCGTTCCCCCCTTACGTTACGATGATGTTTATCGCCTAAAAAATCAGTTTCCCCATTTGTTTATTGAAATTAATGGCGGTATCATTAATTTAGAACAGGCTAGACAACATTTACAATTAGTAGATGCAGTTATGATCGGTCGGGCAGCCTACGATAATCCCTATTTATTTGCCACAGTCGATCGAGATTTTTATGGGGAATCGGTTACTCCTCCTACCCGGGAAGAAGTAATCAAAAAAATGCTTCCCTATATCGATGAGTGGGTGAGTAAAGGTTATAAATTACACCAGATCAGCAAGCATCTTTTACAGCTTTTTGCTGGTCAGCCCGGAACTAAAGCCTGGAAGCGTTATATTAGTGAAAATAGCCATTTTCCTGGGGCCGATTCTGGGGTAATCTGGCAAGCTTTACAGCAGGTGAACTCCCTAAATGATCTGGCTAATCTGTCAGCTTCCCATTGATTTATTTTCTTTTCTATGATTACCCAATCCTCAATTACTGCCGGGGTAAAAAATTCAGCTATGGCGGATTTTGTTTATCAACCTCCCCCGGCAGCTATCACAGCTAAACGTATTTTAATTAAACCTAATTTAGGTTATCCTGTGCCACCACCAGTAACGGTTAGTCTGCCGGTATTAAGTCAAGTTTTGCGGGGATTGAGAGGGGTAAATCCAGGGGCAGAAATTATCTTGGTAGAGGGAGTATGTTCGGCTATTTCTTTGAGAGAAATTATCGATATTTTGGGAGTAAAATCTATTCTTGATCCCGGAATAAACATTCTTGATGCTGATAGTTTAACCCAGCAAGAATATCCGAATATTTCCCCTTTTCCTGTCCGTTTTTTCTCGATGTTTGCCCCTAAAATTATCGAAGAAGTGGATTGTCGGATCACGATTGGAACCCTAAAACGCACCCATTTAAAGGATAAACCCCTGATTTCTGCTTCTTTAAAAAATCTCTATGGACTCTTTCCCCGTAGTCATTATAAAGCCCGTAGTCCCAACTCGCGGGGGCAATTACATCGCCCCTCCGTACCGCTAATTTTACAGGATGTCTATTTTTGTATCGGTCATCTTTTTGATGGGGCAGTGGTGGACGCTAATCTCAAATATTTTAGTAGTAATTGGCGACCGGATCGAGGAAAATCTATTCCTCTCGGTCGGGTGTTTTGGGGTGATGATATGATTAGCGTGGATCGCAGTGCTTGCCTCTTGGGTGATGAACCGATGCCAAGTTATTTAGATGCGATCGATTTGCTTCGTTCTCAACTTTTAAACGGAACCAATTAGGGTTAATAATTAGGGTTTACTGAAAAAGTTTGTTGGTGGGGGCAGGGTGTGGGGTGTGGGGTGTGGGGTGTGGGGTTTTACCCATTTTCAGGTGGTTAATTACCTAATTTTCAGGGAAAAAGTCCCTGAATTTTCCCCCCAATCACTCCAATCGCTGGTAGTTTTTGATTTCAAAAAAGTCTAAAAATATTATCCAACAAGGTTTTTAGATTTATTCAGCCAACCCTAATTAGGGTTTGCGGCAAAAAGTTTTTCGTGGAGGCAGGGTGTGGGGTGTAGGGTGTAGGGTGTAGGGTTTTACCGATTTTCAGGGGGTCAATTACCCAATTTTCAG